>JBGTCS010000503.1:0-10458 GCA_041748715.1 Pyrinomonadaceae bacterium
CGGCAGATCACGGTTTGAGTTACGCGGCGAACTGGATCGCTCGAGTCTGACTTCGGCCGCTCATTCCGATACCTTGGACGCCGCCAGTGGAAAGCTTGGTGAAGTCGGCGGCAAAATCTCGGGCGTTGCCGGCGAAGCCTATGAAAAGGTCAGCGGCGCCGTCGAAACTGCCTATTCCAGCATCGGCGGCACAGTGCGTCAGGCGGCGGGCAAGGTCGGCGACCTCGGCTCATCGGCCCGCGAAACCTACGACACATATCTGGACGAGAATCCGCTAGTTTTGGGTGCCGTGGCCGTGGCACTCGGAGCCGCCGTTGGGATGGCTTTGCCAGCCACCAATTACGAAGGCCATCTGATGGGCGACGCCCGTCGACAGCTGTTGGATAAAGCTCAGGTCAAGGCTTCGGATCTGATCGATAAAACAAAAGAAGTTGTCTCGGAAGCCGGTCGAACGATCTCTGAACAGGCCCGTTCGACGACGAATTAGCATCGCCTCAATTACGGATCAAAAGAGGCTGTCCGAAAGGGCGGCCTCTTTTATTCTGCAAAAAGTTCTGCGAGGCAGTCTAATATCTCAGTTTGTTGGGGTTTTTCGATCGTTCCGATCTTTTTTACCAGGCGGGCTTTATCAACGGTGCGGATCTGATCGAGCACGATCATCCTTTTGCTATTCAAAAATTCGGTCACGATCCGGGTCGGAAATGTTCGCGATGCCGCCGAAAGCGGTGCGATGATGACGTTAGAAATATGCCGATTCATCTCGTTTGGCGATATAACCACGCACGGGCGAGTGTTTTTTGGGTCCTTTGTAACATGCTCGTCGAGACTAACGAGGTAAACGTCAAATCTTTCTACCATCGCCACTCCTTTTTCTCGAATTCCGTCGCCGGGTCGCCGTCCAAAAGTTCGTCGCCTTCGTTCTCCGCCATGTTTTTGAACGCCTCGTCCCATCCCGCACGCGGCACCTGCGCATTGCGGATAAGAATGCCGTCCGCGTGGAGTTCGAGCTCGACCTCGCCGGTGATGCCGCTGTCCTCGAGCAAAGTCTTTGGCAGCCGGATCCCTTGGGAATTGCCGATTTGGATTATCTGGGATTTCATAATTACATTGTAATTACACGATCGTATTTTCGTCAAACGATCCGGGCGAGGCCGTGCATATATGGGACGAGAATTTCTGGTATGACGACGCTGCCGTCTTCCTGCTGATAGTTTTCGAGTATAGCGATCCAGGTTCGGCCGACCGCCAGGCCGCTTCCGTTGATCGTATGGACAAACTCGGGCTTTCCGCCGCCCGCACGGCGAAAACGCGTATTCATACGCCGCGCCTGAAAGTCGCCGCAGTTCGAACAGCTCGATATCTCGCGATACGTCTTCTGACTCGGCAGCCAGACCTCTATATCGTATGTTTTCCGCGCTCCAAAACCCATATCGCCGGTCGAAAGCACAATTGTCCGGTACGGCAGGCCTAAAAACTGAAGTATCCGTTCGGCATCGGCCGTCAATTTTTCATGTTCCGTTTCTGAATCTTCGGGTGCGCAGAGCTTTACCAGCTCAACCTTTTCAAACTGATGCTGGCGGATCAAACCGCGTGTGTCGCGTCCGTAGCTGCCGGCTTCGCTTCGAAAACAGGGCGAATACGCACTGTAATATTTGGGCAGATCTGCGGCGTCCAGAATTTCCTCTGAATGATAATTCGTCACCGGCACCTCGGCCGTCGGGATCAGTGCAAATCTGCGGTCGTCCTTGATATGAAACAGGTCGTCCTCAAATTTTGGCAGCTGATTTGTGCCAAACAGAGCCGTGCGGTTTACCAGAAATGGCGGCAGCGTCTCAGTATACCCATGCTGGGTCGTATGGACCTCAAGCATAAAATTGACCAACGCACGTTCGAGCCGCGCACCGGCTCCGTTTAAGATCGCAAACCGCGAACCGGCGATCTTAGTCGCACGTTCTAGATCGAGAATGCCGAGCGTCTCGCCAAGATCGACATGATCTTTTGGTTCAAAGCCAAACTCGCGGGGTGTGCCCCAGCGGCGGATCTCAACATTTGCCGACTCGTCACGGCCGACGGGAACGTCGGCTGCCGGGATATTCGGCAGACCGGCAAGCAGCTCGTGCATCGCAGCCTCAGCCTCGTCACGGCCACGTTCGAGGTCCGCCTGTTTGTCTTTGAGGCCCGCGACCTCGGCCTTTTTCGCCTCGGCTTCGTCGCGGCTGCCCGCCTGCACCAGGGCACCGATCTCTTTGCTGGCCGCATTTCTAAGCTGGTTTAGCTTGTCCGCTTCGCCAATCACACGCCGCCGCTCGGTGTCTAGCTCGACAAACTTATCAAGAGCATAAGCCGGAAAATTGCGGTTCGCAAACGCCTCGCGAACCGCATCCAAATTTTCTCTTACAAAATTAAGGTCTAACATTTATTACTTTTCGCTGCGGTGATCATTTCGACCGCTTTTTGTATTCGACGAGCTCTGGTTTCGGGCTTTTTGGCGTCCTCGATCGCCTGAACGTGCTCCCTTTGATGTGTGTAGCTCAATTTTTCCCAGCCCAACAAGGCGCTCGGGTCTTTTGCGAGTACAGCCGCAAGATCAACAGGTGTTATTACCGTTCTTGGCTCGATGTCCTTTTCGATTGTAACTACAATGTGGTCACCAGCACTAATTCGGGCGGCCTCGCGAAACGCCTTTGGCACGCCCATACAATATTCGCCGCCCATCCGGACGATCGAACCGCGATATTCGGCACCGTTTATGACGGCTTTAACGGGAACGCGTTTGGCACCATATACAGCCTCAACGTCGAACGGGATCGAAATACCCGTCGCTTCCATATTTTCGTGCTTTGTCAGCACGGTTTGGAATGTTTGTTTCCCGGCCATTTATAACCTAAAATCTAAAGTTCGCCGTTGAGCGTCAAAGACTTCTCGAATTTAACAAAGTTGGTATGACAAACAAAATTCGCAAGGCCGTTTTCCCGGCCGCCGGACTCGGCACCAGATTCCTGCCCGCCACCAAAGCATCGCCCAAAGAGATGCTCCCGCTCGTCGACAAACCGCTGATCCAATACGTCGTAGAGGAATCGGTCGCCAGCGGAATCGAATCGATCCTGATCATCACGGGCCGCGACAAAAGTGCGATCGAGAATCATTTTGACATTTCGTTCGAACTCGAACAGCTCCTGACCGAGCGTGGCAAAACCGAGATGTTCGAACAGGTCCGGGCTATATCCGACATCGCCAAGATCAGCTACACACGGCAAAAGCAGGCCCTCGGTCTGGGCCACGCGATCTATCAGGCAAAGGATTTTGTGGGTAGCGAACCGTTTGCGGTTCTGCTGGCGGACGATATTGTTGATGGAGAAAAACCGGCTCTGCAGCAAATGGTCGAGGTTTTTGAGAAATATAACGCTCCGGTCATCGCTACGATGCAGGTCGAGGGCGAAGACATCTCGCGTTTTGGCGTCATCGACGCCGATGAGGTCGAACCAAACGTTTATAAGATCCGAGACATGGTCGAAAAACCGCCCTATGCCGACGCACCGTCGGATCTGGCGATCATCGGCCGCTACATTTTCACACCCGATATTTTCGAGGCCATCGAGCAGACAAAACCAGGCTCGGGCGGCGAGATCCAGATCACTGACGCGATGCGGATCCTGCTACAGAAACGCCCGTTCTACGCCGTCAAACTCCAGGGCAAACGCCACGACGCCGGCGACAAACTCGGATTCCTGATCGCAACCGTCGAGCTTGCCCTAAAACGCGCCGACCTCGGCGACGAGTTTCGTGAATATCTAAAAACTCTGGTATTGGATTAGTCCCTGGCCGCCAACGTGCGGATTAGGGATAAGTAGGTCGCCCAAGTGCCGGATGCCATCCCTACCTGCCCTTGTGCCAATAATTAGAGTTGGCCACCTTTGTCAGTTGGCCTTTGGTATTTGGCAGATTGCTGAGCCAATTGCCGACCGTTCGACCGATGAACTCGCTGCCGTTGTCGGACCGGATCGCTTTCGGGAAGCCTCTGTGCAAACAGACTATTTCGAGTATCTGCCTGACCTTCAAACTGGTTATCGACGTATCGACCTAGCCCGCCAGATATTCTCTCGTGTATTCGTCGATCAGGGTCAGCATCTTGAGTTTGCGGCCCGACACCGCCTCGTCAAACACAAAGTCATACGTCCATATCTGATTGGCGGCCAGTGCCTTCGGCATTATCCCGATAAACGGACATGAGCGTTTCTTTTTCGGCCTCAGCTTTGGCAGGGCCAGCTTCAGTTCCCGCCACAGACGATACACTTTTTTCACGTTTATCGGGATTTCTTTAACGAACAAATGAAACAATAGCGGTAGTGTATCTAGCCTGACTCCGATCTTCACCGTCCCGACTCGGGGAAGCTAAAATAAAATCTTCGATTAGAGCAACATATTATTGACAGTCGCGTCGTTCGGATTTTCGGATGTGTTATCAAAATCCGCATTGTCCTACTCGAACTGTTTCTTAAATTCCTCAATAGTTGTCTTGAGCGATTCAACCTCTCCGCGGAGGAGGGCAACTTCTTCTTCGAGTTTTTCAACTCTTTCAGCGTCCACTCCGCCGCGAGTTGAACGCGTTGCATGGGCGGCGGCTAACGCGTCAATATCGATTTCTCCCAATAAAAGATGTGCAAAACGGGCTTCCTTTTGACCCGGTTGGACCGGTAGTCGCACGGCGAGCGGGTCGTCGCGTCGCATCAGACCGTCGAGCGTTTCCTGTATCTCGCCGAGTCCTGCAAAAGTGTGCAGCCGCTCGGTGCGTGTTCTGAGTTCGCCCAGTGTTTGCGGGCCGCGGAGCAGCATTACGCACATCACGGCCGTATCGGACGGTTCCAGCTCGTATACGCTGGGCACCATGTGTTTGTATTTGGGAACGCGGCTCGTGCTGCCGTAAAAAACATAGACCAGGTTGCGGTCGCGCAGCAGTTCCAGACATTTGGTGACCATCGTCTCGTCGTATGACACGACAGGGTCGCGATTGCTCTTTTGATTGCAGGCGTTCACCAGCGCATTTAGCGTGAGCGGATAGTATTCGGGCGTGGTCAGCTGCTTTTCCACGAGCGAGCCCAGAACGCGGGCTTCGATTTCATTAAGTATTTCAGGCATAAAATAAAGACTGATTATCTAGTTCGTCATTAGTAATTTACAATCTAGTACGTGGATATTCTAGTCGCACGAACCGAAGACCAGATCAATTTTGCCTTTCAGCGGCTGATAACCGCCTCAATTCTTGGCTGCGACACCGAAACATCGGGGCTCGATCCAAGACGGGGCCGGCTGTTTTCAGTGCAGTTTTCTGACGGGCAATTTAATGTTCTGGTTCCCGTCAGTGAAGGCGTGCCGCTCGGCAAGCTTGCCGGCATTCTCACGGCGGCCTCGATCAAAAAGATATTTCATAACGCCCGATTCGATCTAAGTTTTCTCGCCGAAAACGGTTACGAGGTGCGAAACGTTTACGACACGATGATCGCCGAAAAGGTCCTGACGCGCGGAGCGAACCAATCGGCATCGCTGGCCGAAACGCTTTACAGATATTTCGCGGTCGATCTGGATAAATCGCAGCGGTCAAAATTTAGCCGGAAATGGGATGGCATTTGGACCGACGAACTTGTAGATTACGCTCTCTCTGATGTTTTCCACCTGCCGCAATTGATGGCGGAGCAGATGTCCTGGCTCGAAAAACTTGGACTGCTCGGCGAATTTGACGAGCAGATGTTAAAGATCCTTGAATTCAAATTCACTTCGGAAGTTTCCCTGTAAACGCAGACCTTTTCCCGCGCCTGATCCTTACCATCGGTGATACGCCGGATGCCCTTCCTTAACGGCCACGAATGTTCCGCGGCACGTGGCACAAACCTTGTCATTCGCGATCAGCTCGGCTTCCACGGTCGCCCGGTCCTCTCGTGACTCGACCACCTTTGCCCGCAGATGTATCTCCGCATCGCTGGGTGTCGGCCGCAAAAGTTTGACGTGAAAATCTGCTGTCACCGTACAATCCGGTGCGTCCTTGCCCTCGCGTTTCATAAGAAAATAAGTGGCGGTCCAATTTGAATGGCAATCCAGCAGCGCTCCGATTATCCCGCCATTCAGCATGCCCGGAAAGGCTTGATGATGCTCGTCGGCCCGCCATATTGCAACGACCTCGTCGCCGTCCGGAAAGCTTTTGATCTGAAGCCCTTTGGTGTTCGCGGGCCCGCAGCCAAAGCAAATGCTATTTGGAGAGAATTTGTCCTGGAGTGAATTTTCGCTATTCATAGTCGGTTTTCGTTTGTCTTTATGTGTAAAAGTATCGTAAATTGAACTCGCTTCCAATCTTTAACAAACGAAAATTTCGCATATGCTGACTCTTATTGCAGTTATTTTCCTTCTTTGGCTTGTCTTTGGATATTTTGGATACGGACGGTGGGTGGCGCGTCAATTCCAACTTTCGGATGACCGCGTAACGCCCGCAAACGCTGTCAATGATGGCGAGGATTTTGTTCCTACGCGGCCGTTCTACCTTTTCGGACAGCATTTTTCGGCAATTTCAGCGGCCGGGCCGATCGCCGGGCCGGTTATCGCTTGTGTCGCATTTGGCTGGCTGCCGTGTTTGCTTTGGATCGCTCTTGGGGTCGTTCTTATCGGAGCTGTTCATGATTTTTCGGCTCTAGCGTCCTCTGTCCGCCATGGTGCCCTATCGATCGCTGAGATCACAAAAGAAAAATTGGGCATCGGAGCGGGCCGGGCAATGATGGCATTTATCTGGATCGCGCTCGTTTATGTAATAGTCGCATTTACGGATATCACCGCCGGAACCTTTGTATCCGGTGACGAGGCCTTGGTCGGCGAAACCAGCTTTAATCCCGGCGGAGCAGTTGCTATCGCCAGCGTTATGTATCTGGGCCTGTCGATCATCCTCGGTCTTGTAGAGAGGTTCCTCAAACCGCCGCTATGGCTCGCAACAATTATTTTTGTCCCGGCGACCTTTGCTCTTTCGTACCTGGGAACGCAGTTCTCACATGTATTGAATTTTGGACATTTGAGCTGGTCGATTCTGATTTTGGTTTATTGTGTCGCGGCCTCAATGGTGCCGGTTTGGGCCTTGCTCCAGCCTCGCGGATATCTCGGCGGGTTTGTCCTGTACACAGCGATCGCCGTCGGCGTGATCGGAATTTTCTTTGGCGGTTATTCGATTCAGCAGCCCGCGTTTAAGTCGTTTGACGTTGGCGGTATGACCGGCATGTTGTTTCCATTTTTGTTTGTCACCATCGCATGCGGGGCATGTTCGGGCTTTCACGGACTGGTTTGTTCGGGAACAACCTCAAAACAGATCGACAAGGAATCGCACGTCCATCCCGTCGGTTACGGAGCCATGCTCGCCGAGGGTTTTGTCGCATTTATCGCTCTTGTAACAGTCATGATAGCCACCAGCGATATGCTCGTCGGGGCCGATGGAAAATCTCTCTCTGCCGGTAAGATCTACGGCAACGGCATAGGAGAATTTCTGACGCTTGTCATCGGCAAAGAGAATCTGCAGTTTGCGATCACGTTCGGAGCAATGGCTTTTTCGACATTTGTTTTTGACACTTTGGACGTTTGCACGAGGCTTGGACGATATATTGTTCAGGAGATGATCGGTATTCCCGGTAAACTCGGTGCCCTCATCGGTACTCTCGCAACAGTAGCTGTGCCGATGGTTTTGATCTTTTTTGCACGCTCGGGTTCATATCTGGATTTTTGGACTCTATTCGGCGCGTCAAATCAGCTGCTCGCGGCCCTTACACTTCTTTCGATAACGGTCTGGTTATATCAAGCACGTAAACGTATCGCCTTTACGCTTTTACCAATGCTCTTTGTTTTGACCGTGACATTTTACGCTTTGATCCTGATGGTCTATGGCAACTTTAGTACGACTCAAGGTTTTGACATAAAGCTTGTCAACGGAATCGCATCCCTTGCACTGATATTGCTCGCAATATATCTTTTAGTTACAGCACTTTTAAAGCTTAAAAAAGAACGGCATCAAATGATTGAAACCGAAAGTGTGTGATCAATGGAAACGTAAATAAGACTAATTTCGCTCAACCGGAATTTTGTCGAGGGTCTTTGTTGTATGGTCAATAATGCTCGCAGCGGGCTGGCGATATTCTTCGAGACGTGCGGTGGAAGGTGGTTTTAACTCAGACGGCTGGGCATTGTCACGACCTAAATTAAATCCTCTTAATTTAGCGTCGATTAGTTTCGGGACCTGCCGTGCCAGCATAAAACTAATTCCAAATATCGCCACCAAGTAAATGACCGCGATCTTTAGGACTATGTCGGTAGTAACGTCGTTGCTAAGAAGTACGGCGACCAGGCCCACCAGAATACCAAGCCCAAACATCACGATAAGAAAAAGCGTTGTGAGAATATTATCGAGCATTTTGCCCGGCATGCCGTCTTTATCCTCAGCCTCGATCACAATCCTCGTTCCGCAATTGCTGCAGAACTTGAGTCCGGCTGAAACTTGGTTTGCGCACTTCGAACAGTACATGAACTATTACTTTAAGGTGATCTTTTCTTCGAGCCAGTTGGTCAATTCATCGACGGATTCTATGTGCACCGGCCGGCCTTTCCAGGCCTTGATCGCAAAGATGATCAGCATGACCATAGTGACGACCCCAAAAATCCCGGCACCGATCGATGCAAAGTCGGTGGCATGGCCCAGGATCCCAAGCAACGTGGAAACGATCAAAATTGCCAGATGAGCCGCCAGACCCTGTGCCGCATGAAAACGAACCTTGGTTTCGCTTTTTGGCAGAAAAAGCAAGATCAACACGCTGGCAACCATCCCAAGATACCAGGGAATGTAAGGCACTGCCGTCATTACGTTTTCGGGCAGACCAACACCGAGAACCTTTCGCGAGATCGATTGATCTTTTTGTCCCAGATCTACAGGCTGATAATTTACCGGTAGTGATCCGCCGTCGTATGGCGGAGAATAACCATTCATAGCGGGCGAAACGAATTTACGGGCCTGCTCCTCGGTCATTGGCGGCGGCACAAACTTGCGTGTTGGGGCTCCCTGATAGGGCAGCGTCCGGGTCGGTACCTCGGGTTCGCCTTCAGCGGCCGCTTTTGCCTTTTCAGGAAAGTCCGGATCCAGCGGATTTGTATCGAATTTTGTCGCCATCTTTAAAGCCATTTTACGATAGATATGCTTGGATTGTTCAATTAACCTTTTAATTTCACGAGTCCGAAAACTCCGTACTTGCCCTAATTCTCAAGGGAAACAGGCGAAATTGGCACAAAATCTCTGTGATAGACTAATTGTACTAAGAATATTTTTAACGTGAAAAAGAGGAGTCTATATGAAATTGAGAACATTAACCGGCGTTTGGATCGACAGCTCGAAGGCGGTCATTTCGACCTTGGTAGGCGATAATTCCACGCTGTTAGTGATGGAATCTGGCATCGAGGGGAACGAACGTGTTGATGGAGAGGGACGTCCCGCAGGCCGCTTTGGAAGTCAGTTTGTTGCGGACGAAAGAGCGGGCGAGACACGCCGCAAGGACGCGGAGAAACAATTTATTAAAGAAGTGGTCGAGCGTATTCGCGAAACGGATCAATTACTGATTTTCGGTCCGGCCCATATGAAAACTGATCTGGAAACGGCGGTTCGCAACATTACGCCGCCAGCTCCGAATATACGAGCGGTCGAAACGGCTGATTCAATGACCGACAATCAGATCGCCGCGCATGTGCGAGACTTTTTTGGCCGTTCGGACGCGGCCGGTGCGAGTTAGAAGTTGCTCCCATGTAATGAAAATGCCAGCGGAGAGGTGGGCATAGGACAGTTTTACCACAGAGACACAGAGAGCACGAAGAAAAGAAGATAATATCAGATCCTGCTATCTCAGTGCCCTCCGTGTACTCTGTGGCAAATAGCCCCTAAACAGTCTTTAGCTTCCATTTTCGGCGACTAATCACTCACCTCGATCCCCAACTCCTTCAACTGTCCGTCATCAACAATACCCGGCGAATCCATCATCAGATCCTGGGCAGAAGCTGTTTTGGGGAACGCCATAACGTCGCGGATGTTTTCGGTTCCGCAGAGGATCATGCAGGTGCGTTCGATGCCGGCGGCAAAACCACCGTGCGGCGGCGTGCCGTATTCGAGAGCGTCAAGGAAAAATCCGAACTGAGCACGCGCCGATTCGGGCGACATGCCGAGTGCTTTAAAGTTCAACGCCTGAATCTCTTTCTGATGGATTCGAATCGATCCGCCCGCGCATTCGTAGCCATTGATCACAGCGTCATAAGCTTTGGCGCGGACCTTGCCGAGCAGATGATGGTCAGCGTCGTTCTCGACTGCTTGTTTGAACAGCTCAAGATCTTCGTCCATGGGCGATGTGAAAGGATGATGAGCGGCAAAATATTTGTCGGTCTCTTCGTCGTGCTCAAACATCG
>JBGTCS010000504.1:0-3139 GCA_041748715.1 Pyrinomonadaceae bacterium
AGGTCAACCCTTATCGCAGCCGACCGGTTTTCGGATGTGGCGGCAAATGTTGTGAATGTAAACGAAAGTAAAAGGAGGGCGGTGACAAAGATTTTCAGCTTATCCATAAGTGAATTTACCTCAATTCCGAAAGCGTTTGCAACAGACGGCAAAGTCTCAGAAATGAACGGTCTCGACGACCTACATTTTTATGTCTTTTTTAGCGTCTTTCGGGTTTGACGGTTTTGCAAAGATCGATTCAGGGATCGAGCGATTAAATTCTATAGATTGGTAATTTATCCGCGAGGACTGTTTGCCGCCGCTAAAGCGGTCGACAATGAATGGCGATTTTATCCCTTTGACCTCGATAAACTGAGCAAATCGATCTTCTTCGGTGATTTCCTCGCCATCCGGGTTTATTCGTTTATAGATCGACTTTTGCGGCAGGCCGTCATCGGCGGCAAACTCGAATTCGACAGCAAAGCCGTCGCGGTAGGTCAATTTCATGACGTCGTTCCGTTTTCCGAGCGTGGCTGCACGCCGACCGACGTAGGTCAGTTCGGCGTCGCCCTTCCATTCGCCGCGAAGCAAATAATCGAGACTCGTTCGAATGCTCTGTTTGAAATTCGAGATCTGGATCTCGGTCTGATCTTTTATCAGTTCCTGGTCGCCGTCATAGACCCAGCCGGTGCCGCCCGAATTTACCTGCACCGTTTTTGAACCATTTCCCTTAAAATCGGTGCGTTCCTTGTCAGGAAAAACGATCACATCGACAAACGACTGAAACGAAATAACCGTGCCCTCCCTGATTACGCTGAATTTACCTTTGCCGACCTGCGAACGGATGTTCAAGTAACGATCGCCGCCGAGGATACGAACGGCCTTTGCAATGATCGTTGTCGCTTTGGTCCCATTATCTTCTGCCTCGCCTTGGGCTAGGGCGACAGAACTGAGTACAAATAAAATGATCAAAAAAGCTGGTAATTTCTTCATTTTCTGTTCTTGGGAATACCTATCGCAAACTTTTGACGCCGTATTCCATAATCTTAGGATCGACGGTAGCGATGAACATATCATAGGCCAGCGCCTGACTAGCTAATAGCCGATCAAATGGATCTCGGTGCAGCAGCGGAAGTGATTCCAAAGGCCGCAACCCCACCTCGTCGATCGGAAGACTCTCCTGTGAAGTTGTCTCTGTCTGGGCACATAGGTCGCCGGAGATTCCGGCAGCGGCAATCTGCCGAGCCGGTATTTAATAATTATCTCCCACAAAGATGCTGTGCTAAGAAAGACAGAATTCTCTGGATCGCGAATCACCTCGACAAAACTATCAGGTATTCGGTCATCGAGAGTTATCATCCAGAGAAATACGTGGGTGTCTAACAGGATGTCCATTAGTGCTCAAATTCGACCAAGATCTCTTCAGGCAACGGTTCATCGAAATCGTCCGAGACAACGAATTCCCCTTTTGCCAGCCCAAATGGACGCAACTCGGTTTGACCCACATTATTCTCAACGATTGTGACAATTACATCAACATCGACGTCATCGTCAACCGATATCGGTGGGTTGCCGATCCAACGGATACGGTTTCCACGTAGTTTCGCTTCATAGGTTTCCGGCATACTAAACTCCAAAAAATCAAAGGCTCTGATGATTTTATCACCAAAGCCTTTGATGCAAAAAGTTTTTGCCTCGTCTAATTCAGGCTTAAAACCTCGCCGGAGTTGACGGTTATCTCGCCGTCAGCGACATCGACAACGAATTTTATCCCCGTTTTCCAGTCGTTTGTGATCGGAAGTTTTACCTTTTGATCGATGTGGCGTTTTAGGAATCGGGCACCGTACTCCTGATTAAATCCTTTCTCGGTCAACAGATCGAGAGCAGCTTCGGTAACATCGACAACTTTGCCCTGACGTTCCATATTCTTCTTGATCTTGGCGAGGTAAAGCTTGGCGATCTCGCGAACCTCATCCATTGTCAACGGCGAAAAGATAACGATCTCATCGATCCGGTTTCGAAATTCAGGCGTAAACCTTGTTTCGGCGGCTTTCATGACATCGCCTCGGATCTGCTTCATATCGCCAACCGATTTTTGGCCAAAGCCAAGCGGTTTTTCGTATTTCTTGAAATTGTTCGAGCCGAGATTTGACGTCATTATGACGATCGCGTCGGAAAGGTAAACCTTTTTACCTCGACCGTCAGTGATCCAGCCTTCGTCAAATGCCTGTAGGAATATATTCATCAAATACGGCGAAGCCTTTTCAACTTCGTCCAGCAAAAGCACGGTGTACGGATTGTCGCGAAGCTGCTCGGTCAAAATACCACCGCGTTCCGATCCGACGATGCCACGCGGCATACCGATGAGCTTTTCGATGCCGATTGTGCCGTCGCCATATTCGCTCATGTCGATGCGGACCATTTTGCTTTCGTCGCCAAACATAAATTCAGCGACCGCCTTGGCAAGTTCCGTTTTTCCTACGCCTGTCGGGCCGAGGAAAAGCAGAACACCGTCGGGTGCATAATGATTCTCTTTTAGCGGACCTTTATTAAGTCTGAGACGTTCGGCGACGGCTCGGACAGCATCTTTTTGCCCAATGACCCGACGACCGAGATCGCTTTCCATCGCCGAAAATCGATCGGATGTATCGCGATAGATCATGTCTTTTGGAATTCGCGATTCTTGCGAAATGACATCGATGATGTGTTCCGGCAGAACGACAAGTTCGGTCAGTTCGTTGATTTCAACCTTGACCGACGCCGTATCGAGCCAGCCGATTGCCTTATCAGGAAGGTGAAGATTACGGATATATTTCGGCGACATCTCGAGGGCCATATTTATCGCCTCATCAGAGATCGTGACCGAATAATTCTTTTCCAGACGCGGGCGCACGCCAAGCAGGATCTCCTTTGTCTCGTCAATGGTCGGCTCGTCGACCTTGACCAGACGAAAACGTCGAGCCAGCGCTTCGTCATCGCTGATATATTCTTTGTATTCGGTGATCGTGGTCGCGCCGATTATCCGCAGCTCGCCGCGTGCCAAGGACGATTTGAACATGTTCGCCGCATCCGAAGTCGTTCCCATCGCGGCTCCGGCCCCGATGATCGTGTGGGCCTCGTCGATAAATAAAATGATGTGATCTTTCTCTTTGACCTCGTC
>JBGTCS010000505.1:0-18828 GCA_041748715.1 Pyrinomonadaceae bacterium
GGTCGGGCTTGAAAAATATACGTCATTTAGATTTGCCGTCACACCGGATTCCTGCTGCCGCCATAACCGTGCGCCGCCATTCGATCGAAATATCCGGCCTTTTGAACCAACGGCCCACGCTCCCTTTGTTCCTGCAAAAGATACTGCATTGAATCGAGTTTCCGTGTCGCCCATCAAGGTCGCTTTTTCCCATGTGAACCCCGAATCTTCGGTAAACATAATTGTGCCGCCAGTTCCGACCAAGGCACCGACGTTCTCGTCACCAAACGCTCCGTCAAGCAGCAGGTAATGGATCGCAGTCTTACCTTTTTTCCATGAACGGCCGTCCTCCTGGAGCTTGTAAAAGATTCCGCCTTCGCCAAAAGCCATTCCCAGGCCGTCAGCGTTAAAAAGCATCTTTGTCACACGTTCGCGTCCGCCGTCCTCGAATTCCACCTTTTCCCACGTTCGTCCGCCATCGACAGTTTTTCGCAAATAGGACGAGGCATTTTGTCCGCGATTAAAAACGTTCCGTTCGCAGAGCAGCCAACCCGTCTTTTCGTTAAAAAAATAAACCTGTGTAAACGAATCGTTTGTGAACTTTCTCGCCTGCTCCCACGTCGCCCCGCCATTGTCAGTCGAGATAAGAACGCCATCAGTTCCCACGATCCAACCGTGGTTTTGGTCTAAGAAAAATACGTCCTTAAACCATGCAAAACTGTTAGTGTTTCGCTTGACCCACTCCGCGTTCACCGTTTGCAGGCAAAAAAGCATCGCGATCATGATCAAAACTATTTTTAACTTTTGCATAAAACCCTTTTTTTATAATGCCGAAGGCGTGGGAACGTTTGGAGAAAAAAGATCTAGAATGGAGTTCCGAATAAAAAACGTGCCGCGCTCGCTTTGCCCAGAACGTCGAAAAATTTCTCGATCGTAAATCCTTTACCCGAAACAAAAACCTGATCGCCCGGACTCAGGAAAACCATTTCGGCTTTACCGCTCTCCATTTGCGAAAGGCTCACTTCCTTTCGGGCAAGCCGCCCCTCAGGCGTATAACTGACAACATAGACCTTATCCCGGTTGCCGTTTTTGGTGACGCCGCCCGATTCGAGAATGGCCTCGTAAACGCTGACCTTGCGATCCATGACCCGAACGCCGGGAGCCGCTACGTTGCCCATCACGCTGTAGCGTGTCGACATGGCTTTATCGAGAGTCACCGTGACCTTTGGATCGATAATAAATTCGTCAAGTTTTGCCGTTATTTCGTCGGCGATCTGTTCGACTGTCTTGCCAGCGACCATCACACCTTCGCGGATCAATGGATAAGATATTCGGGCATTTGGCGGAACCGTGATTCCGGTCTTGCAATAATCCGGGCACTGGCCGAATACCTCGACCGAGATCATATCGCTGGGGCCGAGCCGGTATTCTTTTAAATAGTTATTGTAATAGGGCAGTATTTCGTCGTCGGTTGGCTCGTCGGCGGCAACGGCGTTTTTGTCTTCAACCGATGCGGGGGCGCTCGGCGGGACCTCGCTGGATACCTTGACGTCATTAGTCCCCTTTTTCCCACTGTCGGTTTTTTGGCCAAAGCCCGTTCCGGCGAGAACGAATAAACCCGCTGCGACCATCAAGAAATTTCTAAAATATACCATTGCTTTCATATCAATTTCCTCGTCCGTTGATAAAACGTCTATTCGCCGTCTGGCTCCAGTTTTGACTCGCCTAGACAGTACGGGCTCGTCATTTTTTACCGTCCTTTACCAAATAATACAGTTTTTACAGTATCGGCCACGATGACCATGTCGAGGGTCAGGCTCTGATTTTTTATGTAATAGAGGTCATACTGCAGTTTTTGGATCGCATCGCTTACGGAGGCTCCGTACGGATACTTAATCTGTGCCCAGCCAGTCAATCCAGGGGCGACCAAGTGCCGGTGATCAAAGTACGGGATTTCCTTTGCAAGCTGCTGCACAAAATGGGGCCGTTCGGGGCGCGGGCCGACAAAATTCATTTCGCCCTTCAAAATGTTCCAAAATTGCGGTATTTCATCGATTCGAATCTTTCGAATAATCTTGCCCACGCGGGTGGTGCGTTCATCATTTGTAACCGCCCAGATCGGCGTGCCATCCGCTTCAGCGTCTGTTTTCATGGATCGGAACTTGATCACGTTAAAGATCCGGCCATTTTTGCCAACCCGTTCCTGAAAGTAAAAAATTGGCCCCCTTGACTCGATCTTTATCAGAATGGCGGTAACGATCGCTATCGGCAATGAGAATACGAGTCCCGTCAGTGCCAATAAACGGTGGATCGATTCTCGAAAGACCAGCTTCAAAGGCGTATCTCGCTGCCGTCCGGCAAAGATCAGCCACGATGGACGCAGCATATCGACATGGACCTTTCCGGTGATCCGTTCAAAGAATGATGTGCATTCCTCGATCGAAACATTGCCGGCTAAGCTCATCTTTAGCAGAGCCTCCGTCGGGAACGCCCCGCGTCGCTCGCGGACCGCGATAACTACACGATCGATATTTTCACTTTTTATAATCGATTCCAGTTCGTAGGCTTTACCAAGAATTTCGGATCGGCCAAGTTTTTCACGTGGCTTGGCTCCATTCTCGGACAAAAAACCGACGATGCGATACCCGGCGTCGCGTCGCTCCCAGACCGCTTCGGCCGTATCGAGGGCCG
Organism: Pyrinomonadaceae bacterium; assembly: GCA_041748715.1. Taxonomy (GTDB): domain Bacteria; phylum Acidobacteriota; class Blastocatellia; order Pyrinomonadales; family Pyrinomonadaceae; genus OLB17. The sequence continues at coordinate 2,671 of JBGTCS010000505.1, forward strand.
TTTGACCGGTCCCGACAACCAGAATTTTTTCGCCGATATCGGGGTGCCCGGTCAGAGAATGGATGAATATACGCCACGTTAGCAACAGCAACAGGACTAGGGGCACCGAAATAACGGAAACTCCGCGTCCGATCAGCATCTGCGGAACAAAATAGAAAAACAGGGCAAGCAGGACCCAGGCAATACCAAGCGACTGCACAAGCCTTAACATCAGCTCGCGCCGGTTGGTCATCACGATATAATCGTAAAGATCGTAAAAATAGAGGATCAACAAACAAACGGCGGTCGCAAAAGCGATCTTAAACCAGCCATTTTTAACACTTAGCTCGTTTTGGGTGCCGGAAAAGCCGAGGCGCAGGTACATTGCCAGAATCACACCACCATATACGATGGCGGCGTCTGCCAATATCAACCAAAATATCCTTGGACTAAACCGTGACGCATTCATTTAAATTCACCTTGGGCTACGAGCCTACTGCCTCACCAAGACGCCTGTAATTGTAATAACCGTAGTTATAATGTGATTCATCCAAAACATCCTCACTCTGGTTTAGAACAACACCGAGAAGGCGATCTTTTGGAAGCGGCTCCAACATTCGCTCGAGAACACTGCATTTTGTGCGGTTTGCCCGGACGACGAGCATTGCTCCGTCAGCATGATTTATCAGCACGGTCGCATCAGTGAAAATACCGAGCGGCGGAGCGTCGATAATAATGTAATCGAACATCTCGCGTGCTTCGCTAAGAATGTCTTTGAATTTCGGGCCTGAGATCAATTCGGCAACATCGCTGCGGGCGTCGCCGCCGGGCAGGATGTGAAGGCCCGAAGGTTCGAGCCTAACGATTGATTCGGTTAGATTGGCACTGCCGGCCAAAACGTGCGAAAGCCCCTTATCGGTCTCGATGCCGAGGTAATCGGCGAGGCTGGGCATACGCAGATCGCTGTCGATGATAAGGCACTTGACACCGTCGGTCTGGGCAAGCAGCCATGACAAATTGAGTGCCGTGACCGATTTTCCTTCGCTCGGATTGACGCTGGCGACAACAATCGACTGGAGCTTTTGCCGCTGGCTGCGGTGCAGAACATGCGTTCTAAGGCTGCGATATTCTTCGCAGTAGTTAGAATTCGGCTGAGTGATCGCGACGAGTCGTGGCTCAACGCGTTCGGCATCGACAGTCCAACTGACAAAGTCAGGCAGATGTCGGGTTGCCGAACGCGTTAAGCTTTCGGCGTTCAATTTTGCCCCGGCAGAGATTTCCGATTCCAAAACAGGGAGTGCCGTCCCGTCGATGGAATCTGGCTGCCCTATGAACGCCGAACCTGGGTTACCGATTGTAAAGTCCGATGCCAAAATGTCTTCGGGCATGTTTACACGCCTGACCGTTCGGTCAAATCGGACGATATTCTCAGACGACGAATTCTCATCGCCGCTCTGATTCTCGGTACGCTTCTTTTGTAATGCTTTAAGGATGCTCATCTTAGATCGCTCCGTGTATTGTCCAGGCCGTCCTTTCGGCCCGACTTTATTGATTAAATTTGCTGAATGAACCGTTCAATGCCCCTAGTTCGAGATTAACGTCGTCCTCGACGTCTTCGAATACCAGTCCGCTGCCATTGCCGTAACCGTTCGAGCCGCCGTTCGATTTAGAGAAAGGTTTTGGCTCGTCATTTTTAAAAACTCTAGGCTTGACCGCCTCGGTGCGAGCCTGTCCTCTCCACAGGTCATCACTCGCCTCGGAACGCAGGACACGCGGGCTCGGTGCGTCTTGGGCCATATCAGCGGCGATCAGACTGTCCTTTCGCGGCAGCATATCGAGATTCTCGGCGACCTTTTCGATGATCTGGCGTCCGATGACCTGCTCTCCGGCCGAATAGGCGGCGAGCATCGCGTTATCGCAAATATTGTTGATCTGACGCGGGATGCCCTCGGAACACTGGAATATGAAATCAACGGCACCGGGTGTAAAAACATTCGGCTGTTCCGACCCGGCGATCACGAGTCGCTCAGTTATATACCGGTCGACCTCTTCTACTGTCGGAAACGAATGCATCGAACACCGAAGTGCGACCCGCTGTTTCAATTGCCTAAGATTTACCTGATTGAGCTTGTCACGGAGTTCAGGCTGCCCGGTCAGAACGATCTGCAGGTGTTTTGCATTGTCCGACTCGAAATTCATAAGCAGCCGAATTTCTTCGAGCACGTAGTCGGATAGTTCGTGAGCCTCGTCGATGATGATCACCGTCCGCAGACCGCGTCGATGACGTTCTTCGAGCACATTGCCGAGGGTGTTTAGCAATTCTGATTTATTCGACCAATCCTTGATGCCAAGCATCTGCGTGACATGTTGATAAAATTCATCAATTGACAACCGCGGGTTAAATACATACGCCGCCAACACGCTCGAATCGAGTCGCCGCAGGATCCAACGCAACGCTGTGGTCTTACCCGTTCCAACCTCGCCGGTAAGCACGATCAAACCTTTGGCGTTCTCAAGGCCGTAATACAGGCTCGCGAGCACCTCGTTATAACTCGGCGTAAAGACGATAAAACGCGGATCCGGTGTCAATGTGAATGGTGTGTCCTCTAGTCCGAAAAATTCTTTGTACATATTTACCTCGTAAGTTCAGTATCCTGTTGCGGGACCGCCGAATTTTGTGCACGCCGGGCGTGCTATTGCCACTTAAGAAACAAGTTTGTCGAATAACCTCGTCGCCTGAAGTATTAAAATGATCAGCGGAATAATGCCGACCGCAGCCGCGAAGCCAGCCGCCAGTTTGAGCCAGTAAGATCGCTGTATCCATACTTTCTCGCCGGTCGAGAGAAGCGGCGGGACGGATGCCAGGACCGGTAGCCCGGTGTAATGCTTGGCGTCCTCAATATTTTGGATCTTGAACAGCCGCGGGATCTCAAAAAATGCGGCGAGCAGCAGACCGATTGCCAGACCAAAGATTGATCCGAGCAATGTCAGCATAAAACGTTTGGGTGCAACCGGGGCCAACGGTACATTAGCCGGATCCTGAACCCGTATCGTTTCGCCTTGTGCGTTTGTCTCGACACCAACGATGGTTTCCGCGTCATTCTTTTTCTTTAGAATCTCGTCGTAAGTCTGTTTGGCCGACTGGGCCTGAGCGGTAACGCTCTCCAACGCCACCTTTACGTTTGGAATGGCGTTGATCCGGCTTTCAAGAGCCGAGATTTGAATACTATTTTGGTCGCGCTCAACGTCCTTGGCGGCAAGCTGCTGTTCGATCTGCCCGACCTGCGCCTGAATTCGCTGATTTTCGAGTTCGAGGTTCTTTTTCTGCAGCTCGGCCTTTCGACTACTGGACTGCGTGGCAACCTGGACCCGCTTGTCAGTATTTTTTCTAAGGTTTTCAACCTCGTCGTTCAAACGATCGATCTCGCTGCGCTTAGCTAGGACGTCGGGATGTTTCGTCCGGTAAACTTTGAGCAGGTTATCGAGCTGCCCGTTCAATTCGGCCCGCTTTTCGATCAACTGAGCATATGCCGGAGTGTCCTCGACCTGCGATGCCTGCCGTGCCGTATCCTGAGTTTCGCGTTCGCCGAAATCCTCGACCAGACGCATCTGACGATTATTCGACGCAATCCCATCGCTCAACCGGCCTTTTTCGTTAAATAGAGCCTGCTTTTCTTTTGTTATCGTATCTTCGCGTTGACGCAGACCCTGAAGCTGAGCAACCAATCCCTGTTCGGATTCTGGCAGCGTCGCAACATTTTGCATCATTATGTCGAGTCGCTGTTTTTCGAGATCATCTAGGGCCGCCTTCTTTTCATACAGTTGCTTTTCAAACAATTCGTTGGTCGATTCGGCAATTTCAACGGAATTTTGAACTTGGGCGTTTACGTATTTGCTGGCCAATTCGGCGGTGACGTTGCGAGCGGCCTGCGGATCGCGGTCGCGGTAGCTGATCCGAAATGCCGAGACCTTTTCGTATCCGGTTTCTTCGAGATCGACCTTGATGCTGTTGTACATCTTCTCGATGATCAGCTCCATCGGCAGCCCGGCTGCCCGCTCCGGCTTGTAAAGGTCGTATTTTTGCACCATCGGCTCGAGTGATGACCGGCTCAAAACTTCCTGATTGATCGTTGAGAGCCGCTGGGAAAGGTCTTCTTTGGAAAGCGACTGCACAAGATTTGACGAGATCGTCGGCGGCTTGACCGTCAACAGCGAACGCGATTCATAAATGCTGGGCAGTTTGTAAACCACATAGCCGATGGCGGCGGTCAGCGTTATCATCGGCAGGATAATAAGCCACTTTTGCCGCTTCAGGATCCCCAGCAATTCACCGGGCTTTCTTTGTCTGAATTCAACACTCATCTTTATTCACCTTAAAATCAGCAGAACTGTGTGAACTAGTTATCACGTTTATGCTGCTCGTCCCGGGCCATGAACCATCGGATCAAGACCACCGCAAGCACCAGCCCGATCCCGAAGGCCAACATACCGACCGTTTCCGGTATCGCAAATAGGAAAGTTTTCAATGTTTGGTCAACATTGGCTTCAAATAGAATAAACATCGCCATACCCTCCTTGTTTATAGATTTGCGAGAACGCTTTTTGCGTCACGGACTTCCCGTTGAGAAAGAACGTCGATGCTTCGTAGCGAAGCCTCGACTTCTCGTCGGGCCGACGCCTTGTCACCGGCTTTTGCCAGTGCCATTCCGAGACGAACGCGATATCCGGGATTTGGCATCGCACCGGTTTTTTGAGCGTTCGACGAGTCAAGTGCGACAGCTTTCTTAAGCTGTTCGACCGCCGGCGACGCGAGGCCTTTCTTCAGATAAACCCAGCCAAGCGTGTCGTAAAACCCCGGCACCGTCTGATTTCGTCCGACAGCCATCGATGCGAGTTGGAGAGCTTCGTCGAGGTTGCCGTTGTTATCGGCGATCAGCCACGCAAGATTATTTGCGGCGATCGCGGTTTCGGGCGAAATGTCGAGAGCATTGCGATAGGCACTTTCGGCCGCCGAGGTATTACCGATCGAATCCTCGATTATTCCCATCAGCGTATAAATCTGAGCTGCGGGCCGTTTTTCAAGTGCTCTCTTGTACTGTGCGATAGCCTCCTGCGGCCGGTTTTGTTCAACCAACCGGTTAGCATACGCCGAATAGGCAGGCAGATAATTCTCATCGAGATCGATAGCCGTCAATAGTTCCCTTTCGGCCTCGGATCCTTTCTTTTCAGCGGAAAAGATTGTCGATTTGAGATAATGAAATGCCGCCACAAACTTTCCTTTATTTGAGTTTGAGTCAATTAAACCGTCGATCACGGCGTGAGCCTGAGCTGTCTGGTTGAGCCGAATATGCGAATCAATAACGCCCGAAACCGCGTCAAAATTTTGGGCGTCGGTTAAAAGCGCCTTGGCATAAAGTTCAGAAGCTCCTTCAAAATTCTTTTCAGCTACAAATACTTTGGCGAGATTGACCATCGCGGACGATGATCTCGGCGAGACCCGAACGATCTCTTGCAGATCCATTTTTGCTTCGGCGATCTTTCCAAGGTCGAGGTTCGCGAGGCCGCGGGACGAGAGGCCACGGACACGCAGATCCTGGATCGCTTGCGGATCGTTATCAGCATTTGGCGTTGTTGCATTCGCCCTGTCGATCAGCTCATTCGAAAGCTTAAGTGCCTTTGCCGGGTCGCCCGTTGTAAAGGCCGACTGTATCTTGAGCAATCCGGTTTTTAGGTAATTCGGATGATAGCGTTCGAGATCCGCGATAAATGCGTTCGCCTGATCAACTTGTCCTAGAGAGAGTCGGGCCTGTGAAATAAGGTAAAGTGCTTCACGACCACTGGGATATTTTTTCAAAACTTCTGCAATATCCTTCACCGCTTCGTCAGCCTGATTTTCCTGCAACCGCAGCCTCGCCCGCAGCATGAGAGCTTCGACATCATCGTCGTTGATCTTAAAAAGCGCATCCAGCTGTTCGTTTACCAGAGCTATCTCTTTACGATCAAGATACATTTGGCCAAGCCGATAACGTGCCAAAGCATATGACGGCGCATCGACAAGGGTCTGATTAAGTACTTGGAGTGCATCATCTTTTCGGTCTGATTTTGAATAAAATTCGGCGAGAACCAGTCTGCTTTCCGGGCTGTTTTCCTGGATGTTTACCAGATCGAGGTAGGCTGTTTCGGCCTTCTCGAGCTGTCGACTCGTAACGAAAAACTCCGCCATGGACTCGCGTGCGTCGATACTGCTTTCGTCGAGACCGATCGCCTTGTTAAATTGAACTTCGGCCTCGGCGTCCCGTTTTGCATACATCAGAAACCGACCATATTCGGTAAAACCGGCAACCGAGGCAGGGGATTTTTCGATGCCTGTTTTTATTGCCGCTTCGGCCTCAGCGGTCTTTTCACGCGTCATATAGAGCCGTTCGAGACTGATGTAGGACTCAATGCGTTTTGGATCCAGAGCGATTGCCTGGTTGACCGCATTGACCACTTCGGTATCCGGCTTACCCTGAGCGGCCAGGATCGATGCCGAAAGGATGTGACCCTCGATAAACATTGGTTCCGCTTCGAGGATTTCGTTGCGGATCTTTTCGGTCTCCGCGATCATCGGCGGCTGAACCAGCAAAAAGTAATTGCCCAGTTTTGCCTTTGCCTCGAGATTCGTGTCGTCTAATTCGACGGTTTTTCTTAATTCTTCAAGAGTTTCGCTGAATTGTCCGAGATTCTCGTATGCACGAGCGAGGCCCCAGTGAGCTTTGGCCGAACCGTCATCGGTCTCGGCGGCTGACCGGAACTGCATCAGTGCGTCGTGAAATTTTCGTTTTTGGAGGTATTCCTCGCCTTTTGCCAAAAACGACGAGGTCGAGAAACCGCAGGATGCCAGGAAAAGCCCTAGGCACAGAAATAATACTGGGTAAGCAAAACGACTACGAGGAACTTGGCACTCTCGGTAAAACATAACTTTTTATTGTCGCGTCGATCCGAAATGCCAATGGTCGGGGCGTTGACCAATTTTATTCCGGTGTCGAGCATGTGTGATCCCACCGATCTGTATCGTATGGATTCACTAAAAACCAAAACTTTTAACTCTTTATTCAACAAAACCAGTGTTTCGTTGACATCTATCAAAAAGACGTAATCGACAAGCGGTTTCAGAAATATATTTGTAAACACGCCTCGAGGCGTAAGGTTTTTAATAAAACAGAATTCGAGGAGGCGAATATGCTAGAGCCCTGAAAGCCTCTTTGACGTATATCCTCAAACTGAAAAGGTAAGAATAGGAGTTCCGCCCCATGAGAAACGGTCGGGAATTTCAATTCCTCGTGGAAAGCTTTCAAATCAATGTCTAGTCGGGCACGTATGCATTTAAGCTGTCGGCGAGTCGGGCAGCGAGGTCGGAGGCCGCCTCAAAAGCCGATGGCTCGTCGGTGCCAACGCTGGTCATTACACGAATGATCGCACCGTCACTACGATTACGAGTGACGCTGTCCCAGATCGTATTAAGCTTGTCAGTGTACTCGCTCGCCTCGATGCGGCCGCGGCCCTGATACCAATAGATCATCACTTCGTTGTAAATTCCGTTTTCGATGATGTATCGATTAGCCGAAAATGTTTTGCCGCTCGATGTAGTGATTACTATCTGTTGCGGATCTTTCATGACCCACCCCGCGCCGGGCAGGCAATTTTGCGGGCTGTGATATGTGGCTCCGCTTCGCTGTGAACCATAATAGCCAACGTATAGATTTGCGATTCGCCCGTTCGGCAGAGTATATTCGCGCATCGTGTAGTCGGTTGTGCGGAGCACACTTTCCACCTCGTCGCCAAAGCGAATCTCGTCGCCCTTTTGCCGCCAATCACCCAACGTCGACTGGAGTTCGGTCAAAGGTCTTCGATCCACTTGAGCGTCGCCACGACTTGCAAACCAATTGATCCCGATTCCGCCGAGGATGATCAACGCAACGAGCGGCCAGACGGTCGCCCGCTTGGCAGAGAGCTCTTCCGTCGTCGCAAAATCCTCATTTACCAGCTTTCCGGGAATCAAGTTTCGCAATAGATAATTGGCTCCTATCAGCAGAGCCAGAGCCACGATATACACCAGCCAGCCCGACAGATCGTGCCACGTTCCCTCGGTTGCCTGCTTGCCATAATAAAATGTAAAAACGCCAGTTCCCGTGACTCGTGCGGCATTTGTCAGCACAGCAATGGGTATCGCAACGATCATCAGGATCAATGCACGCGAAAGATCGGAAGCTGAAAAATCGGCAAATCGACCATGTTCCTGCCGTCGGGTAAAATATGCCAGGATAAGACTCAGCGTAACGAGTGTCATTAATGAACGAATGCCGCTGCACGCTTCCACGACTTCGAGCGATATTGTTTGGGTCGAACCTTGTGGAAGAATTTCGATCACATTTCCTTTTCGCAGAGTCGGCACGCCGAATAAACGAATTCCCCACACGGCGGTTTGAGATGCCCATATTTGCAGGGGAAAGGCGATGCGGTTAAAAACGATCTGAGGGATGGGTATCGCCAAAAGCAGAAGCGCAAACGGTACCGCCAGGATGTTTAGAATCTTTGTTCCATACAGATAAACTACGATGCCCGCGAGCATAACGACGAATGAGACACGCGTCGTAAAAAGCTCGGCACCTAGTGTTCCGGCGACCAGCAAAAACAGTGCGGCTAGTATTGCCGAGCTGCCCAGGACGAATGACGGTCGCCCTGCTAATCCCTTGAGCCGATCCCATTCTCGCCAGACGATCAAAGCGATCACAAACGGGATCAAGAGCCCGTGCGAGTAGTTTTCGTCGACCCACCAATCGTTACCCAGCTTTACAAGGATCGGGGCATACAAAAACATCACCGCAATCGCAATAACAACGGCACTAAGCATATTGGAATATTTTTTCTGGACGGATTCGCTCATCGGACCACGAGGAATAAAAGGATTAATCCGCACCGCATTCCGTATGTTAGACGAAAAAGATTAAAAAATATCACGAGCTTCGGCCGATTATAAACCGAACCAGCTCGTCAAGAAGTGAGGTATCTTTGTCGATCGATGATAGTTCCTCGCACGCCATTTTATGAAAGTTCGCGGCCAACTCACGAGTCGTATCGATGCCGTAGTGGCCGGGATATGTCGCCTTCGCCGCCGCGGCATCCTTGCCCGCCGTTTTGCCAAGCGTCGTGGTTTGCTGTGTCACGTCCAGCAGATCGTCAGTGATCTGAAAGAGCAGTCCGAGATTCGAAGCGTATCGCTCGGTGGCGGCAAAGTCCTGTTCTGAAGCTCCACCAATAATGGCCCCGGCGAGTGCGGAGGCGGATATTAACGCTCCTGTTTTTTGTCGATGAATCTGTTCGAGTGCGTTGATGTCAAGCGGTTTCCCTTCAGCGTCGAGGTCGAGTTGTTGCCCGGATACCATTCCGGCTGGTGTTCCAGATGCATTCCCCAGAAGAGCGATCAGCCGGACGCGGACCTCGGCGTCCAGGGATACGTCCTCGGCGACGGTCTTAAATGCCAGCGTCTGCAAAACATCTCCAGCAAGTATCGCCGTAGCCTCGCCAAACTTTATGTGGCAAGTGGCTTTGCCGCGCCGCAAAGAGTCATTGTCCATCGCCGGAAGATCGTCGTGGATTAACGAGTAGGTATGAATCATCTCGATGGCCGCCGCCGATCTAAGCAGATGATCCGGATTGGCGTCAAAAGTTTTTCCAACAGCGATCAAGATCGCCGGGCGAATCCGCTTCCCGCCCGCAAAAAGACTCCATCGAATGGCCTGATGCAGGTTCACGGGCGCGATATCGACGCCCGGAATGAGTTCATCGAGAGCTTTATCGACATCGTGGCGGATCCGGGCTAAAAATTCTTCGAGAACGATCATTGCGAGAAATTATCCGGTATTGACCGCTAATTATCAAAGGCTGTATTTTTGCGAAATGGCTGACGATAATGTAGATTGCTGATTTACATGGCTGTATCCGAAGACGAATTTCGAAGTGCCCTCTCATGCTTTGCGAGCGGCGTAAACGTTGTCACAACAATAGATGCGGCCGGTAACCGGCATGGCTTGACGGTGTCGGCATTTTGCTCTGTTTCGCTTTCGCCGCCGCTGGTGTTGATCTGCATCGAAAAGCAGACCGCTAGTCACTACGCATTTTTCGAGTCAAAAGGATTTGTTGTCAATATTTTACATGAGTCTCAGGCTCTGATCTCGGAATTGTTTGCAACACCGTTGGACGATAAATTCCGCGATGTAAAGTTTTCGTCCGGCATAGACGGTTTCCCCGTCCTTTCAGATACACTCGCCCATCTCGAATGCCGAATCGTTAAAACGTTGGATGGCGGCGATCATTCGATCTTTCTCGGCGAGGTCGAAAATGCAGTCGTAAATAGCGGTGATCCGCTTCTCTACTTTAAGGGCCAATATCGAAGTATCAATAGCTAGAAATCAGCCCGCAGCCTTTTAACTCTTGTCCCCATTCAAAATATCGGTAAGATCGTTTTCGTCGAGCCTGTAATTTTCACTGCAAAACCCGCACGTCATGACGGCTCCTTTGTCTTCGTCGAGCATTGACCTGACCTCGACCGGCCCGAGAGCCGCGATCATCGATGTGGCCCGATCCATTGAGCAACTACATCTGAACTGAACGTCTTTCTCCTCCAAAACCTCAAAATCGATCACGCCGAGCGTTAATTTCAGCAGATCTTGCGGCGTCGCTCCGTCTTTTATCACCGAGGTCAAATGGGGAGCATGTGCGACCGTATCTTCGACCATCGTGACAATGTGATCATTGACACCGGGCATCATTTGGATCAGCACGCCGCCCGACGCGGTCACGAACGGCTCCGTATTCTGAAGCAGGACGCCCAGAACGACAGCCGATGGGATCTGTTCGGATTTGGCAAAATAATAGGCAAAATCTTCGGCGATCTCGCCCGAGGTAATGGGAACCGACCCGGTATACGGCTCACGATGGAGCCCGAGATCGAAACCCGACTCTCGCATGACATAGAACATACCTTTACCGACCAGGCCGCGGACGTCAAATTTTCCATCGGCCTTTGGCGGTAATTCGGCATCGGGGTTGCGAACGTAACCACGGACGGCACCGGTATTGGACGCCTCCGCAATAATACCGCCGACCGGCCCGTCCGAATCAATCCTGACGGTCAGCCGGTCAAAGTCTTTGAGACTGGCGCCCATCAAGGCCGTTCCCGTCAGCACACGGCCAAGGGCGGCCGACGCCGTTGGAGCCGTCTGATGACGGCGGATCGCCTCGGCTACCAAATCGGTTGTGACGGCAGCGATGAGACGTATAGTTCCGTCGGCGGCCGTTGCGTGAATCAACTTGTCCATAGACATAGTTTCGATAAGCGGACGCCGTCAAGTCAAATGACGCAACCTAAACTCCTACATTAACTTACGCCCTCAGTTGTTGTATCAATTGGAATTAGCACAATATATTGTGGAAAAAATATATTGACATCACGGGCGTTCTTGATTAGACTGCAAACACTTAGGGCGAGGCTTTTGGTATCATTTCTCGGACTCTAAACAAAACAAGTTAACCGAGCATCACATTTCACAATGCTATTTTGAATGATAAAATAGCGTTATTAGGTTATCGTTTTCTCCACCGTCAGTGAATAGGAGTAACATTAAATTATGAGCACAGGATTTGAGTCGGCAATAAATAGTTTTCTCGAAAAGAATGGCGTCGGAAGCGGCACCGGTTTCGCTCAAGCCCGTGAATTCGAACCGCTTGGGCTCAATGCTCAAAAAGTCGTCAGCCTTCGCTATTCGCTCAAGGACGAAAAAGGGGAGGCCCTCGAAACATGGGCGGACATTGTCAAACGTGTCGTTGGGCATGTCGCCAGAGCCGAGACGGAACCCTTTAAGCAAAAACTTTTTTACAACGAAATGACGGCGGTTATGCTGGCCCGCGAATTTATCCCCAACACACCGTGCCTGGTCAACGCCGGCAAACCAAAAGGTCAACTAGCGGCTTGTTTTGTGCTCGGCGTCCCGGATTCGATCGAAGGCATAATGGAGCATGCTCAAAATGTTGCGATCATTCATCAGACCGGCGGCGGAACGGGCATGACCTATGAATTTCTTCGCCCGGCGGGATCGATGGTCAACTCGACACGGGGCGTCGCATCGGGCCCGGTCAGTTTTATGAACATCGTCAATCAAACGACCGAGGTCGTAAAGCAGGGCGGCGTCCGGCGCGGGGCAAACATGGGAATTCTGAATGTCACCCACCCCGACATTTTGCGTTTTATTCATGCCAAGAACGATCAGACAAGCCTTACCAATTTTAATATTTCTGTAACGGTGACTGACCGGTTTATGGACGCTGTCGATAACGGCAAGTGGTTTAATACTGAATTTAAGGGCGAGGCGTGGAAACAACCCGTCTATGACGCGGCGACCGGCCGCGATTACGTCGTTTACCGACGCGCCGACGGAACGACAGCGACATTTGCTGACAAACTGGCCTTTGAAACCGCTGATCTAACGGGTTGTGTTATCGAAGAACCGCCGATGCCGGGCATGGTCTTTGCACCCGATATTTGGAACCGGATTATCGCATCGGCCCATAAATATGCCGAGCCCGGGATAATTTTCATCGACGAAGTAAATAGGCATAACCATCTCATGGCATCGATGGGGCCGATATACGCGTGCAACCCGTGCGGCGAACAGCAGCTCCATTTTAACAACTCGTGCAATCTCGGCTCGATTGATGTCGCAAAATTTGTGACTAAAACGCCAGGCGGTTCTGGTGCGGTCGATTGGGAAAGACTTTCGGGCGTTACACAGCTTTGTACCCAGTTTCTCGATAATGTTGTGGACGCTGGATATTTTCCACTGCCCGAGATTGATGATGTCGTAAAACGCACACGTCCTGTCGGACTTGGCATCATGGGTTTTGCCGACCTTTGTCTAAAAATGGGTGTAACCTATGGCAGCGACAGTTCCATCGCATTGATGGAAAAAGTAATGGGATTTGTTCGTCGCGAATCTTGGTTGGCATCGCTTAATCTTGGTAAGCAGAAAGGTGTCTTCCCCGAATTCGAAGCGAATCGCGATGCATATGCCCGTTTTATCTACGACGAGATCGGAATCCCCCGCGACATCCCGCTAACGCCTCGCAATTATGAGGTCACAACGATCGCCCCGACCGGAACCATCTCATTGGTGGCCGAAACTTCGTCGGGGATCGAACCAAATTTTTCGTGGGCCTACGTTCGTCAGGACACGCTCGGCACTCGCACGTACGTTCACTCGCCGGCGGCAGCGGCGCTTGGTATCGCAGTGGACCAGACCGACGAAGAATCTATCAAATCGGCTGCGGAATATGTTGTCGAACACGAAGCCGACCTCCCGTCGCATTTCATCTCGGCCATGTCGATCAAGTCGATCGAGCATGTAAAGGTCCTCGCCGCCGCCCAAAAGCATGTCGATAACGCCATTTCTAAAACTTGTAACGGAGCCAGAGACGATACGGTCGAGTCGGTGGACGAGCTTTACCATTTGGCCCGGCGTTCGGGCTGCAAAGCGGTCAGCTATTATCGCGACGGGAGCCGCGAGGGGCAGGTTCTCAACTCGATGTCGAGCAAAGCAGCTAAGGTCGAGGAACAAAACGCCGTTGAGGCTGCAACATACGACGCCGAATTTTCGGACGATCTTTCGTCGTTGTCGCGTCTTAATACTGAACTGCAGCGAATGGAACGCCCGCGCGAACTACAGGGCTCGACTTGGCGAATCCCGTTTGAAGGCCAGAATCTTTATGTAACCGTCAACCATGACGGCGTCCGAATCCTCGAGATCTTTGTTGCCGGGCCGATCAGTGCCGGTGTCGGGCTGCTTGCGTCAAAGATGCTTCGCGGCGGGTTTGACGCCAAAGATGTTGCCCGCAGCCTCAATAAGGTAACAGCCACACACGCCGTTTGGTTCAACGAACGGCTGCTGACTTCACCCGAACAGGCCGTCGCCGAATGTCTTTTGCTGATCGACCGGCGCCTCAACGGATTGCCAGAATCCATTCGGGCAGTCGGAAAAACAAAGGCCGAGGAAACCACGATGTCCACGATGATCGGGAAATGCCCCGAATGCAGCGGACAACTGGAACACGCTTCGGGATGCGATTCGTGCCGCGACTGCGGATATTCAAAATGTAAGTAATTCGATCTATATCGAGATAAATAAGACGGCAGGCCTGATGGTTTTGCCGTCCTTTTATTTTGTGAGACACGAATTATCTCAGATTATGTATTAGGATTTTAATATAGCGAGATACGTAGGGATTTGAATAGACTGGTCTATTATTCGTGCATTAGTGGCAAAAAAGGGATGGCCACGAATGCACGAATAGATGCCCCCAGGGATCTCCCCTCCCTTTTTCTATTCGTAATCCAGGATTATTCGAGACCTACAAAATTCAGATCTCCGAGATCGCCCGTGAGTGTTAAAGTTCTGACGGCGAACCTGTAACGCTTTGACGACACGCCCAGAGTGACAGTCGAACCGGCTGGAATATTTTCAAATTGGTAAAAACCAAATGAGCTGGTTGTCGCCCGCTGCGGCACGCCGCTGGAATTTGTCAGTGTGACAACGGCGTTTCTCAAGCCAAGTCCCGACGGTGTCACGACGCGACCCGCTATCGAAAAAGCAGTAGCCGCTCCCGGCACTCCGAAAACCGTAAATTCAGCAACTCGCGAAACCGAAAATCCATTTTGAGCACCCGAGTCCTGTATATAGCAGCGGGCATAAAATGTCCGTCCAACGGCATCCGCGGTATCGGGAAGTGCAATGCTCAACGACGCCCAGCCGTTCCCGGCTCCGGCGTTTGTTGTACTTGTCGAAAGCCGTGCTATCGACCCTGTTGCCGGGATCGATGTTCCCAACCCGGGATCAATATCGTCGACGACCAGCACCGCCGTCGCATCGCTTTGGAAACGGAAACGGTAAAATTTGGATTACCCACTACGGGTGGTGAGATCGCATAGATCTCTGGCATGAATCCCGCCGAACCGGCTCGCCCCGAACCCGTGACAGTTGGAACGCGTTCTGATTCCGAATAAAGCATTGGACGATCAAATGGCGGTAGCTCATTTTTAACTCGCAGATCCGTTAGCGGCCGCTTCAAAAATGCGACGAGATCTGATTTTTCCTGAGCACTTAGATTTAACGGTCGAATACTTCCGTGATCGATATTGGGAGCGTCAAAATCACCGCCGCGGTCGTAAAATTCCACGACATCTTCGAGTGTGGCAAACCGGCCGTTGTGCATATATGGAGCATGAAGTTCGAGATTACGAAGCGACGGCGTTCTAAACCGGCCGCGGTCATCAAGGTTCATGGTAACCGCCTCGCGGCCGACATCCTCGTCCTGTGGCCGGACGCCGATATTATGATATGCGTGATCCGTCAACAACACTCCGTCGTGACAGGTATTACATTGCAGGCTCACAAACAAATTCAAACCAGTTTGTTCCTGCGCGGTGAGCGGCTGGATCTGCGCGGCCCATTTATCGAGCGGTGCGTTATCGGAAAATAATGTCCGCTCGTGCGATGCAATCGCCATCGAGATCCGAGCCGGTGTTACATCCGCGGTCCCAAATGCCTCCGCAAAAAGCTCGGAATAGCTTCGTCCGCCTATCCATGTTGCAAGCGCAGACGGAATATTCGACGCCAATGCCAGCGGCCGCGAGCCTCTGATCCGGGCCGCAATATCGTTCCAGTTTCGGCCGCCATGGGCCATCTCAGCGTGGTTTACCGGCGGTCCCGCGGATTGGCTCTCGATCGAGCCGCGGTTGGGAAGGATGACGATACCGGACAGTTGATCGCGAAACGTATCACTTGCCCGGCCGTCCCAAAATAAGCCGTTGGGTGAATATCCAGAATTTAAATATGATGGCGAACGCCGGTTAGTCACTTGAGGTAAAAAACCTGATATCGCGTTTAACCCAAAAGTCCCGTTGGCATAATTCGTCGGAACGCCCGGCGAGCCTAATATGTCATCCGCCGTATTAAAAACGCCGTCCGGGCCAGCATTTAACGACCCCGAAGGATCCTCCAAAGTTCGGGGATCGGCACCACCGGCCGCCGGCCTGTGACACGTGCCGCACGCAACCGTCCGGGTCGATGACATCTGTTCATCCCAGAA
>JBGTCS010000506.1:0-1667 GCA_041748715.1 Pyrinomonadaceae bacterium
AGCGGCTCGTCATTGACCAGATCCAAACCGCTATTGAGAAACGCCTCGACTTGAGCCTCCTTGCCGACTTTTGCTTCCAAACGAACGAACAATCCTTTCTTAACCATAATGATCTCTTCCTTTGTTAACTTAAATCTCTAAAAGGGCGATAAGTTTATTTGAGACCATCGATCGCGGCGCGAATTTCCGAGTTGGTAGGACGATTCTTGTAATCTTTTTCGAGTTTTGCCCACACGACCTTTCGGTTGGTGTCGATGACGTAAACCGTCGGATAAGGGATGCCATTGACTGCCTCATTTTTGTAACGCGGGTCGCGCAACCCGTAGGCATCGATCGTTTTTGCATTTGTATCGCTCAAAAACGCGTATTTGATCTTGCCTTTTCCGTCCTTTTCAATCTTCTTGATCAAATTATTGCTCGTCTCCGGCCCGTCAATACTGATGGCGAAAAGCATAGTTTGCTCCTCGTCCTTGATCATACCGCGCAGATCGGCGAGTTGGCGGGAGCAAAATGGACACCACGAGCCTCGGTAGAAAACCAGTACAACGGGCCCGGTTTTTATAGTTTCGGACAGAGTGATTTGTTTTCCGGAGTTGTTGGAGAGAGAAAAATCTGGAGCGATGTCACCTACTGTGACCGGTTCCGTACGCGCCGATTGAGCAAGCGCGCCGAGCGCGGCGACTAAGACGAAGGTGATCACACGAAGATTGGTAAACGCGACGAGTCTCAACATGTTTTTTAGTAAAAACAATCTCAGATTTTCAATATCAACTAGTAAAATACAAACCTACGCAGCTTTTATTCCGGATGTGTTCGAATATTATCCAGAACCCCGAAGCCGCTCTCCTGAACGCATCACGGTCTTGTTTTCAGTAAGTTTTCCAGCCGGGTAAAGTTTTCCAGCATCTCTTCGCCGATTCGGTCGGTTTTTTCGTGGAGGTGGGCGATCTCCATTTCGGCTTTGATGTTTATCTCATATTCTACATCCGAGCGAAGATGATCTTTGGCGGCCTGTCGGTTTTGGCTAATGAGGACAAAGCATGACAGGAAGATCGCTTCGAGAGAGACGATCATGGTCAGTAATCCGAATGGGAATGGATCAAAAACAGATATGCCGACGGGAAGAGTGTTTACGGCTATCCAGACTGCGAACCAAACCGCCGTTAAGACGACGAACAGCAAGCTTCCGCTTAACCATGCGACCCAATCGGTCGCCCGTTCAATCAGCGACATTTTTTTCTCCATCATCTCATTCACGTTGCGTGCAACATTGGTCTGAAGTAATTTGTCGGCAACCCGGAGCAGACCGCCCATGACCGCCAGCATTCCAAGGGCTGTTTCTGGGTTTTGCTTGAATGTGGCAAGCAAATCTTCGCGGCTCAGGGCGAGAAGTTCACAATCAGAAACGGCAACAGCCGTCGCCGTGCGCGGCCTTCCGTCAAATAACGAAACCTCGCCGAAAAAATCACCATCGCCCGCCGTTTTCAACAGAATCTTCTGTCCCGCATTGTCTTTTATATAGATTTCAACTTTGCCCGACTCGACAACGTATAGAATGCCTCCCCGTTCGCCAGCTTTAAATAAGATTTCATTTGCGGGCAGGCTAATTGTTCCGCCCGTTTTCACGAGCAAACGGCGATCGTCGTCAGAAAGCAGCTCGAAGAGGC
>JBGTCS010000507.1:0-3627 GCA_041748715.1 Pyrinomonadaceae bacterium
ACTGATCAACTAGAGAACGAGACCCATAATCCCGATCTCAAATACGGCTCGCGACTTCGCATCGCTTGCCGACTCAAGCGCGAAGACGAATATCTCAATCCGGGTGTGATGCCCAAAAAAGAGATGCTTGACCGAATGGGCATTGACGCGACGGGAACGATCAAAAGCAAATTGTTGATTGAAACGATCGCCGACGAAAGCGTCTTTATTCCGCTCGCCTGGGTTTACCAGCAGCGTGCCCGATTGATCGAAGATTTCAGAAATAATCTCAGTGTGCGGGCCGGTGGGGTCATGATCGCGTCACTGCTTGGTGACCGAAATTTTTTGGACAAAGACACCGCCGATCTTTTTCGCGATGGCGGCACGTTTCATATTCTGGTGATTTCCGGTCTGCATATAACATTTATCGGCGGGCTTTTGATATTAACAATCCGACAGATTACGAAAAATCGCTGGATACAATTCCTATCCACAACGACAATTTTATGGGCGTACACCATGGCCGTTGGAGCCGATATTCCGGTTGTCCGGGCGGCGATCATGTTTACGATCATGCTGTTTTCGTATGTGATCTACCGGCAAAGGAGTTTGCTCAATTCTCTCGGATTGTGTGGTTTGATTCTGTTGGTTTGGCGGCCCTCGGATGTTTTAAATCCTTCGTTTCAACTGACTTTTGTCAGTGTCGGAGCAATCGTTACAATCGCATTTCCATTGATCGAATCCCTCAGAAAGATCGGCGGCTGGATGCCGGCCCCCGAATCACCGTTCCCGCCAAATGTCTCTCCTGCTCTTAAGCGTTTTTGTGAAACTATTTACTGGAGTGAGCATAAGTGGAAATTTGAATCAAAGCGGCAAATCTGGAGTGCAAGTATTTTCAAAAATCCATTCCTTGCAAACCGCATAACAGGTGCAACGCAAAAGTCTCTACGATGGATTTTCGAGGGTTTATTGGTTTCTTTCATTGTTCAAATCTGCATGCTGCCGCTTTCGGTCGTGTATTTTCACCGCGTGTCGATAGGCGGGATTTTCTTGAATCTATGGGTCAGTCTGTTTATCGTTCTTGAGAGTTTCTCGGCGGTGCTTGGTGCATTCGCCGGTCGATTTAGCTCACTGTTTGCAACTAGTCTTTACTTTATTGCCGAAATATTTAATTGGTTAATGCTTTTGATCCCGCGGTTGTTTACCGATCTCGGAGCTCTTAGTTTTCGACTGCCGGCGTATTCCGGATTCGGATCTCTCGTTTATTTTCTCTATTTTTTACCGGTAGTTTTCATAGCGGTGACGATCAATCATTGGAATCCGTTTGAGATCAAACCGCAGTCCGGAAATTCGCGAAAAAGGCTGATCGCCCTGACCGCCGGATTGATGTCGGTTTTGGTTTTGACCATCGTTTTTCATCCGTTTAGTGCTCCTGTTGCTGACGGACGTTTGCGGATAGATTTTCTCGATGTCGGGCAGGGCGATGCTGCATTGATAACCTTTCCTGACGGTAAAACCTTGCTGGTTGATGGCGGCGGCCGAATAGTATTTAGAAATGATAGCGACGACAGCGAGGCTTTTGAACGTGACATCCGCGGGATTGGCGAATCAGTTGTTTCAGAGTTTCTCTGGCATCAGGGTTATTCGCGTATCGACTATATTTTGGCAACTCACGCCGACGCCGATCATATTCAGGGGCTTGTTGATGTAGCAAAAAACTTTAAGATCGGTGCGGCGATCTTCGGCAGAACGCCGGCCGACGACCCTGAGTTTGCCGAGCTTGCCACAGTTTTGAATAAAAGAAGCGTATCCATCGAGACCGTTTCACGCGGCGACCGTTTTATGCTTGGCGGAGCTATGGTCGAAGTTTTATACCCGCAGTTTTCCGAAGATTCCAAAGCACCTTCAGACAATGATAATTCAATCGTCCTAAGAATCGTTTACAAAAACCGAGCGTTTTTATTGACGGGCGATATAGAAAAGCGGGCGGAAACCGATCTCGTAAACGGCGGTGGAACGCTAAAAGCCGATGTTATAAAAGTTCCGCATCACGGCAGCCGGACATCGTCAACGCAGGAGTTTACCGATTCCGTCGGAGCGAAATACGCGATCATTCCGGTTGGCCGCTCTTCCCGTTTCGGCCATCCTCACTCTGAGGTCGTTGACAGATGGAATGCGGCCGGTGCCACTGTGCTGACGACTGGGGAAAGAGGAACGATCTCGTTCTCGACCGACGGCAATGACCTGAAAATAACTACATTCCAGCAGTGAAAAAACGTCGTTGATATTGCGCCGCGATGTGAAGTATTATCAGCCGTACCGGTGTTAATAAGTAGTTCGAGGAGATATCTCAATGCGGCGGGATTTTCCGAGGTGGGGGGCAACGATTTGACAACTATGTTACGCTCGAAGGCGACTCGCGGAGCCTGGCTGTAGCGGATCGCCCTCGATCCGAATCAATTAGACTCCATCGCCCAATAAGTCATCGTGGTAAAATTATCTCAAAGGATGATGTTATTTTTGAGCCATTACCAAAAGAGACATGCTTGATAATAATTCAACGCTGATTTGCTTGGACACAAATGTTTATTCGCGCCCGTTTGACGACCAAGCGCAACTAGATATTCAAGCCGAAGCAAATGCTTTTTTGGAAATTATCGCTGAGGTTAAAAACGGCAAACTGCTTCTTCTTGGTTCAGACATTTTAGATTTTGAAGTTCATAATGTTCTTAATGTAGAAAAGCGAACCAAGATAGAAGATTATCTGTTGCTGTCCAGTAATCATATTGAGAATTCTGAAGAAGTGCTGAATCTTGGCAAACAAATTCAGAATGATTGCTACATTCGGGCGCGTGATGCTTTGCACATTGCTTCGGCAATCATCGGGCAAGCAAGATTTTTTCTATCGTGTGATAAAAAGGTGACGGAAATGAAACAGGCAAGATGTTATCGTCGTCTGGCAAAGCATTATCGGAAAGAGTATTTTTCGGCAATGAATCCTGTCCTGTTTGCCGAAAAGATGAAAAAGGGAGAAATAGAATGAATACTGCAACGATTGAATCAGATATTGTGCAAGAAGGCTGGAAAGTTCTGGTTGCAAAACTAGGACTTCAAAAAGCTACTCAATTCGTCGTTCTGCTTGAGCGCGGAAAAGGCGATTCGGTCAAAGAGATAAATGATTATTGGGGAAATGCGAGCATAGACGAGATTCATAATCGGGTGTCATCTTGGAAAGCACGTCTCTTGTAATTCCACGCGCCACCGAACAAAGTCATTTGACGTAAGGGTGCGGGCAGCGACTTTCTTATCGCGGTGTCTTGTTTTCCTTAACTTGCGTGGTGGCGGTTTCGCCCCAGATCAACTCGGTTGGGGCCAAATATGCAACCATCTCGGTTCGACACTTATCGCCATTCGGCCACCCGCACACGGACCTTGTCGAAAGATGGAAAGCAATCGGTGCGAATGTAATGATAACGGGCGAAAGGGGCGCCACCTCGGTTTCGACGGACGGGAAAGACCTGAAAATAGCTACATTCCAGCAGTGAAAAAACGTTGTTGATAATGCGCCACGATTTGCCGTATTATCAACGGCGTTGGTGTAATTATAAGTAGTTAGGCGGGCACCCAAAAGCGTCATCTTACAAAACA
>JBGTCS010000508.1:0-5950 GCA_041748715.1 Pyrinomonadaceae bacterium
CCGCTTCGCCTGCTTCCGGCCAGTCTGCCGACACTTCGTACAAGGCTCTCCAGTCGAACAAGATAATTTTTAATCTCCAGCCGATAGCACTTGTGGTCGCCGAATCGTTTGAACAGCCACGTTACGCCGCCCGCCTGATAAAGGCAACTTACAATGAAGAGAAGCCAACGACCGATATGTTGGGTTCACTCGAAAAGGCATTCATTCCAAACCCGGAACGCGTAACAGCGCCTCGCGGTAACCCGGAGCGGGCTCTTGCCTCGGCTCCAGTAAAGGTTGAGGCAACTTACACCATTCCGATCGAGCATCACAACCCAATGGAACCGCACGGAGCGATCGCCTATTGGGAGGGCAATAAGCTCACGATCTTTGATAAAACGCAGGGCGTGTTTATGGTGCGGCAGCATCTCGCCTCGACATTCGGGATACCGGCGGATGATGTTCACGTGGTCTCGCCTTTTGTTGGCGGAGCTTTTGGATCGGCGCTCAGGCCGAATTATTATCCGGCTCTTACCGCCGCGGCTGCAAAAGATATTAAACGGCCCGTAAAGCTCATTTATACCCGAACGCAGATGTTCACCGGAAATGGCTATCGTCCGCAGAGCTGGCAAAAGATTTCCCTCGGTGCCGAGTCCAATGGAAAACTAACGTCCCTAATTCACGAAGGTGTAAATAATTCACCATTTGCCCAGGTTTACTCGGAAAATATTACCGGACTGGCTCGCACACTCTATGCGTGTCCAAATGCCGACACAAAGCAAAAGATCGTCTCAACCGATCTGCCTCAGCCGGCCCCGATGCGTGCTCCGGGAGCGGTGACCGGGATGTTTGCTCTCGAATGTGCATTGGACGAGCTGGCCTACGCCCTGAAAATGGATCCGCTCGAGCTGCGTGTGGTC
Organism: Pyrinomonadaceae bacterium; assembly: GCA_041748715.1. Taxonomy (GTDB): domain Bacteria; phylum Acidobacteriota; class Blastocatellia; order Pyrinomonadales; family Pyrinomonadaceae; genus OLB17. The sequence continues at coordinate 900 of JBGTCS010000508.1, forward strand.
AATTTTTCCAAAGTCAACCCGGACAATAACAGACCGTATTCGAGCAAAGCTCTTATTGAATGCTATCGGCTCGGCGCCGAAAAATTCGGATGGAAGAACCGTAAACATGAACCCGGCTCGATGCGCGAAGGAAACACTCTCGTTGGTTGGGGCGTGGCTTCCGGATTGTGGAGCGCCGCTCAACTCCAGGCGTCGGCAAAAGTTGTCCTGCGTGCTGATGGCACCGCACATGTCACCAGCGGAACGACTGACATCGGTCCCGGAACATACACCGCCATGACTATCATCGCTGCCGAATATCTTGGCCTGAGCGCCGAAAAGGTAAAATTCGAACTCGGCGATACAAAATATCCTCAGGCACCGATCCAGGGCGGATCCTTTACAACCGCCAGCGTTGGTTCGGCGATCTATGGAGCCGCACAGAATATTAAGCTCCGACTGATGGAACTCGCCAATAAAACGGACGATTCCATCTTCAAAACCGCCAAACCCGAAGATCTCGAATTGTTCAACGGCACGCTTAGATATGAAAATGATACGGCAAGATCTCTAAGCGTTTACGAGTTAATGCGAAAAAGCGGCACGGCGGAGATCGAAGACACTTTTCAGGCGGGCCCGTCTGCCGAAAGGCAAAATTATGCGACCGGTGCTCACGGTGTCCAGTTTGCAGAGGTCAAGATCGACCCGGATCTGCGCACTATCAAAGTGACTCGCGTGATCGAGGCATCGGCGTGCGGCAAGATCATGAATCCGACCACGTCACACAGCCAGGAGATCGGCGGCATCGTGTGGGGCATCGGAATGGCACTGCACGAAGGAACGGAGATCGATCACCGGTACGGACGAATGATGAACGCCAATCTCCAGCATTACCATGTTCCGGTCAACGCGGATATCCTCGATGTCGAGACATTTTTTGTCGAAGAAGACGATAAGATCGTCAACCCGCTCGGTGTCAAAGGAATGGGCGAACTCGGAATGGTCGGCGTGCCCGCTGCTATCGCAAACGCTGTATTTCACGCCACCGGCAAACGCGTGCGCGACCTGCCGATCACTATCGATAAGCTTTTGTAGAACACTTATCGAAACTTCATCGTTTCGTCATCGACGCGTCCATACCTCAACATGACCAGATCGCGGACATAATTCTGGTAGAGCCGCCAGGGCTGTTTTGAGCCTTGGCTGGGCAGTTCACCGAGCGCTCGTTGGACGTAGCCGGATGTGAAATCGATCACCGGCTCGCGCGTAACAGTCGGATCTGTCGCTCGTGGGACACAGCTCGTAAATCCGTGTTCGTCCATATATTTCAAAAGGCGACATACGTATTCGGCCGTCAGATCGCATTTCAGCGTCCACGATGCGTTCGTATAGCCCAAAGCGGAGGCAAGGTTCGGAATATCGCTGTACATCATCCCTTTGTACGCCATCGTTTTCGACATATCGACAGAATTACCGTCGACGACCAGCTCAAGCCCGGCCATGAGTTTCATCACCAAACCGGTTGCGGTAACGACAATATCAGCATCGAGATGCTCGCCCGAAGTGAGCCGAACGCCGCTTTCGGTAAAGGTTTCAATTTGACCCGTCACGACCGAAGAGCTTCCGTCGCGGATGGAATTGAAAAGGTCCGAATCCGGAACGAGGCAAAGCCGTTGATCCCAAGGGTTGTAGTTGGGACTAAAATGCTTTTCCGCGATCTCTTGGCCGAGTTCGTCCCGTATGCCCTTGGCGATCAGCCTTTTCATCACCGACGGCCGTTTGCGCGAGAGAACATAAAAGAACATCTGCCTCAACACATTCTTCCAACGCGTCAACGCATACGCCGCTTTTGACGGCAGAATCGCACGCAAAAAATTCGCCATCCTATCCTGCGACGGCATCGACACGACGTAAGTCGGCGATCGTTGGAGCATCGTGACGTGTTCAGCCGTTTCCGCCATCGCCGGGACGAGCGTAACAGCCGTCGCCCCGCTGCCGATCACCAAAACTTTTTTCCCCGCATAATCGAGATCGTCGGGCCATTTTTGCGGGTGAATTACAGTTCCTTTATATTGATCAAAACCCAGCCATTCGGGCGTGTAGCCCGCATCGTAATCGTAGTAACCGGTGCATAGATAAAGGAAATTGCAGCTAAACGAGACGACCTCCGTCTTTGCGTCTTCGCGACTTTGCGGGAAATCTCCGTTGCCTCCCGGCACATTCCCAACCGGTCGCGTTTCCACAGCAACGGTCCAATGCGAATCCTCCGACGACCATATCGCCCGTTTCACGCTATGACCGTATCGGATCTCTTTATCAAGATCAAATTGCCCGGACGTTTCACGAATATAATTCAGAATATCCGGTCCGTCAGCAATCGCCTTGCCGTCCTCCCACGGCCGAAACCGATACCCAAGCGTGTACATATCCGAATCCGACCGCACGCCCGGATATCGAAACAGATCCCAAGTCCCACCCATCGCCTCACGTCCCTCAAGGATCGCAAACGTCTTCTCCGGACAATTCATCCGCAGATGTGCTCCCGCTCCGATGCCTGAAAGCCCCGCACCGACAATTAGCACATCAAAATGTTCCATAGATGGAGTTTCGACAGAATACTAGCTGGCTTCGTAACTTCTCAAAAGAAGATGTTTAGCGGCCTCAAGGTCGGTTTGGGTCGCTAAGGTAATCTCCAATTCGCCAGTACCGTAATGACCGATCGAACGGACATCTCGTGTAAATCCTTCGTTTAATTCAATACCTGTGGGGTCGATTTTTACATAAACGATGAGCTTCTGGATCTTGGGATAAATTTCCACACACGCAAAGTTTTTTATTCGTTTGAACGCAAAATAATATTTATTTGTGACAATCTGCACATCATCCCCTAGAGCGACTAAAAATGCTTTTAGGGATTCGTATAGGTCTGTTAATTCTGCATTTGCCACGTAAAGATTTTCATCAACCGTTTTATGAGCCGATTTTAATTTGGTGGACTTTATGGTGCCTTTTGTTTCTGTGGAAACTTGAGCAATCGTCGCATTAACCAATTCAAACAATAAAAGATCCTGATCAAACTTTCTATAGCGAATCAGTTCGATATTGCGATTGATCTGCTGTACCGCATGCTCATCGTATTTAGTAAAGTCCCCTGCAATACAAATGAGCCTTGGATTTGACCACTCTACTAAATCGGCTTCCGACTTTCCAAATTTCTCAATCACCTGGAGGACGAATTCTGCCTTGTGGTCCATTAACCAATCAAGATAGTAAAGTCCCTGATTTATTACATTCTCGTTTATTGATCTCTTATACTCGATTATTACAGGCCTTCGATTTTCATCAATTCCGAGCGTATCGATTCTGCCGCCATGAGTCTTGCCAGTCGAATACTCAGAGGCCAAGAAGCGAATGCCAAGAAACACTTCAAGGTTTTGCTCTATTAAAGTCTGTAGAGATTTTTCGAGAGCAACGGATTGGCCGTTTAATTCAACGACCGAACCTGAACCTATGCGGAATATTTTTATGTCACTCATAATTACCTTGTTTCTAAATCACCACCCCAAAATATACGCAAACATCAGCAGAGCGACGATCGAGGCGGCAGATTCGACGATGTATTTCGAGATTGAGACTTTATCCAGAAAGATCGTCACCTGAGCTTACCGAGCATATCTTCCGTCCATTTTGGATCGCGTCGGTCGTCAAGAACTGCGTACACGTTTAATTCCAAACCTTCCATTCGATAATAGATCGAATAAGGGAATTTGGTGCATACCATTCTGTAATACGAATCGTTAAATTTTTGATGTGTTCCGCCGTAAATTCTTAAGGAACGCAGATCGGAAATGATCGAGGAGAAAAAATAAGTTCCCAAGCCAACATCCTGACTTTCGTAGAACCTCATACCGTCCGCAACCGTCTGCTTTGCCGAACGAAGTATTCTGATCGTCATTTCGACTCGTTACGCAACTCGTCTTCAAACGCATCGAGGCTGATGAAAGAATCTTCGCCTTCAGCAATGGCTTTTTCGCGATCTGTTAGGTATTTGAGATGCCAGTCAGGCGGGTCAGCGTTGACGTTTTTTTGACTCATATTCTTCCAGAGAGCTTCCATCAACTCGATCTGTTGAGCCGCCGTCATTTCGTCTATTTCCGGTATCGTCTGGACCGTCATGGGCAAAAGTATATCACAAGAAAACTAACTTAATTCAGGCGGTTGGGTATCGTTACCACCCCAAAATATAAGCAAACATCAGCGGCGCGACGATGGAGGCGTCCGATTCAACTATGAACTTTGGTGTCGTCGCTTCGAGTTTGCCCTAGGTTATTCTAGCGGAGCGCGGACACTCTTGTCCGCACGAGGTTCGGTTACGTTTGCACTGTTGGGGGACAATCTTACGAGCGGACAGGAGTGTCCGCGCTCCGTTACCAACCCAAAATATAAGCAAACATCAGCGGTGCGACGATCGAAGCATCTGATTCGACAATGAATTTAGGAGTTGTCGCTTCGAGTTTGCCCCAGGTTATTTTTTCGTTGGGAACAGCTCCGGAATATGAACCGTAGCTGGTTGTTGAATCAGATATCTGGCAAAAATAGCCCCAGACCGGGACGCCGTCACGCCCAAGATCCTGATGAAGCATTGGGACGACGCAGATCGGGAAATCGCCCGCTATGCCGCCGCCGATCTGGAAAAATCCGACGGTCGAATCGGCGGTCGCGTTCTCGGAGTACCATTCGGCGAGGGACATCATGTATTCGATTCCGGTGCGGACCGTATGAACGTTTTTGATATCGCGGGTAATGACGTGGCCGGCAAACATATTGCCCATTGTCGAATCTTCCCAGCCCGGCACGACCATCGGCAGGTTTTTCTCCATCGCGGCGTACATCCACGAGGCTTTGACATCGATCTGATAATACTGGGCGAGCGAACCGTTTTTTAGCACTTGGTACATAAACTCGTGCGGAAAATACTGCTCACCGGCCTGATCCGCCGCCGTCCAGACATCGACCATCGCCTTTTCGAGCCGCCGCATCGCTTCCATTTCGGGGATGCATGTGTCGGTCAC
>JBGTCS010000509.1:0-2025 GCA_041748715.1 Pyrinomonadaceae bacterium
CGCGTACCAATCCGGCAGTATTGTAATTGCACTAGTAATTCGAAAGGAGATTTGTAATGTTTAATCTTTATTCAGAAAAGATGGAAGGTGAGTCGTTGGGCAGCGACCGCACCCCGATGTTTGGCAGTCGCGACAACAAACGTGTTCACGTTTCGGAAAATTTAACTACAGAAAATGAAAACGATGAATCCGCGATCTTTGACCTGGCCCGAGTCATAGTAAATCGGGCAAACCGCCGCCGCCGTCTCAGACGCTCGTCGAGTATTGTCTAGTCTTTGCATCAAGATTCAAATCCTGTATACGAGGAGCCACGCGATGCCGGGAACCAAATACACTGATAAGCAAGAGCGAAAGGCCGAGCATATAAAAGAGTCGTACGAGGAAAAAGGCGTCTCTGAAAAGGAAGCCGAAAAGCGCGCCTGGGCTACCGTAAATAAACAGGACGGCGGCGGTAAAAAGCCGGGCGGCTCGGGCCGAAAAAAAGCGACCGAAAATTAGTCGCAGTCAAGAAACTGAATCCAAATAGATGCGGCGTAACTCCGGGCATGTCCCGACACCCACACCATAGATCTCACTATGGGGCAAAAATCCACTAAAACTAAAGAGCTTCCCAGAGGCCGATCCGCTTAGGCCGGAGCGAAGCCAAAAAAATCCTCTCACCAAACAAAAGCAGGACATGCCCGGTTTAGAGAGCCGAGCCCATCCGCTCACGCAGACGGTTCCGCTTTTGGAATCGGGCCAAGAGGGCAGAACCACCCTGCATTAGCGGGTGGGTTCCTAATTCAACGGTGGTCGAAGAACCCATCCGCTCACGCAGACGGTTCCGCCTTTGGACCACCGTGCAGAGAACCCGTGAGCAAGCCCGCGCGTTAGCAAGGGCGATACATCCGAGTTGGATTTAAGCAAGAGCTGACATTCGAGCTCCGCGATTCGCCCCTGCCCACGCGCGGGCTTGTGCAACTTTGGGGTTACGCCCTTGCTCACGCGCGGGCTTGTGCAACTTTGTGCCATCGCTCCACCCGGGATAAATCGCCGGGCTATTTTCGATAGTCCTGCGGGACAGTAAAGGGTTATTCCAATGCCCAATTTTATTTTAGCCCCCGCTTTGCGTCGGTTAAATTCATTATGATATTCTTACTCCTTTGTAAATCGGACCTTTTACCTTTTATATAGAGGAGCAATTTTTTAATAATGGCTAATGATGGAAACGGACAGGTTGGTAAAGTTGTACAGATCATCGGACCTGTCGTTGACGTAGAATTTTCAAACAATTATTTACCGCCTATTTATCAGGCACTGCGTATAACCAGCGAAGGCTTTGATGTCGAGACCAAAATAGACGTCGTCGCCGAAGTGCAGCAGCATCTTGGCGAGGGACGCGTTCGCGCCGTTTCGATGCTGCCAACCGACGGCATGGTCCGCGGAATGAAGGTCATTGATCTCGACGGACCCATCATGGTGCCAGTCGGCAACGCAACTCTCGGACGTGTGATGAACGTCATCGGCGATCCGGTCGACGAGCTCGGCCCGGTCAATACTGAGACGACATCATCTATCCACCGTCACGCTCCGTCATTTGACGAGCAGGCGACATCGCTCGAGATGTTCGAGACGGGCATCAAGGTCATCGATCTTATCCAGCCTTTTCTTCGCGGTGGAAAGATCGGTCTATTTGGCGGTGCCGGTGTTGGTAAAACGGTTCTCATCATGGAATTGATCAACAACGTTGCGATCGGCTCCGACGGATTTTCGGTTTTTGCCGGTGTCGGCGAACGAACCCGCGAAGGCAACGACCTCTTGCGCGAAATGGTCGAGTCGAAAGTTATCAAATACGGCGATGCTTTTAACGAGCATATGGAAAAGACCGGCGAGTTTGATCTTTCAAAAGTCGATAAAGAAGAGATCAAGGGTTCAAAGGTTTCGCTCGTTTACGGGCAGATGACCGAACCTCCGGGAGCACGTCTTCGTGTTGCTCTTTCGGGTTTGACGGTTGCCGAATACTTCCGCGATCAGGGCAACGACGTG
>JBGTCS010000510.1:0-14735 GCA_041748715.1 Pyrinomonadaceae bacterium
ACGACTACTTCCTCATCCTTCATTTCGCCGCGAATCAGCGATTTAGTTAATGCAATAAGCGCTCCCTGCGGGTTAATGCTCGGCGATTCGGCCGAAACGGCCAAACGCGACTGGACATAATCCAGGGGCATGATCGCCGTCGAATCATAGTCGGCGAACGGGTTCGAATTGTTTGCGAGCATAATCGACGAATCTCCGCGCAGATCCGAGGTTGGGACGCGTTGCAGCATTCCGGAAAACATCATCGTCAAAAATACAAACGCGATCGCCACGGACGCGAAAACGCCGACTCCGAAGGGCATCAGACGCATCTGTAGCCATTCCCGCACATCCGACGTTACGGGCAGAAATGCTCGCCTTTCGGACGTGACCCGGGAGCGAACTGAGATCTTAAGCGAATTTTTTAGTGCGGACGGTAGTTCGGGACGTTTCAAACGAAACATTTCCTTCTTAATCTCGCGAAATTCCGATGCTTTTTGTCTGCAAAGAGGACACACGACCAGATGTTCACCGACCGAGAAATTCTCGGCATCGGTCAAGTTTCCGTCGCTGTAAAGGGATAAGTTAAGTTGTAGATCTGAGCATTTCATTGCTTTTGCTCCGAATCGAATAAATGAATGGCTGTCTGACCCCGGTTGCTGTCTAAAACCAGGCAGCAACGCGTGCATGCGATCGAGATTAGCCGGTCGATGATGTTTTGGCGATATTGTTTCGATGTTGCTGGTCGATTCAAAAATCTGCCGCCAAACCACTTCTCGGTTAGACTTGACCTCAATTTCCGCTCTCAATGACCTATCGTTTGGCACCGATTTATTTAGTCTAAAAAACGAGACGGGGCGAGGCAGCCATTCATTTAATTTTCAAAAATCTTTTAATAGCCGCCGTAGCTCTTCGCGGCCTCGTGAAATTCGTGATTTCACCGTTCCTAAACCTATGCCGAGGGCGGCGGCGGTTTCCTCATAACTCAGTCCTTCGATGTCACAAAGGATGATCGCTTCACGGTAAACTTCCGGAATATCCATGAGTGCAGTTTTGATCGCATACTCGCGTTCCCTTGAAAGTGTCGCGTCTTCGGGGCTGACTGAATGATCCGCGATCGTATCCGAAACCATCATGTCGGTATCGCCTATTGTCGCGTCGAGCGAAACCGTGACATCGCGTCGCCGCCGCTTCCACCACCGAAACCTGTTTCGCGATTCGTTGATCGCAATGCTGTAAATCCAAGTTTTTAATTCGGAATCGCCGCGAAATTTACCGATCGAACGCAAAACCCGTATAAACGTATCCTGAGTCAGATCGCTCGCTTCCTCGGCATTTTCAGTGATCCGAAAAAGCAGGGCGTAAATATCACCGGAATACCTATCGATCAATTCTTCAAAAGCGGCGGCGTCGCCAGCTATCAAATTTTCAATAAACAAAGGCTCATCTGTGCGACGGACGGCCGCCGATATTGGCGACACCATGGCCTTACCAATTTCTTCGCTGTCAAATGTGATTGACTTACTGAAGATCATCGCCCGCCTGTTAGCATTCCCTTATCGGGAAGCCGTCAATTTGCCACGTCCGTTGATTCGGACTGTAAGGTTAGAAACCGCTAAATCTATTTTGTTCCACGATCCGCAAAATAAATACTTGTCGAATAACGGCATATTTCCGTTAGTTATTTGCTCTCACCGCTGTTTTACGCTACATTAACTCTTTTGGAAAACGTCGGTTTAACGCAATTATACAACGGACGAATCTTAAGTATTTGCAATTTTTTAACAATGGCACGAAAAAAGAGACGATTTGAACAGTTAGAGGCAGCGGCATCAACGCCTAAAGAAAAGAACATCTATACCAATCCGCTTCAGAAAGAAGTTAGCGAAAGGCTGGATGATGTGGGCGAAAAGCTGCAGGGCAAAGGCCGCACCATCATGTATGGCGTCGGGGCCGTCGTTGTTCTGATTATTTTGGTCATGGTGTTTATGAGTTGGAGCCGTCGGTCAAGCGGCGCGGCGCAAACTGCACTCGGTAAAGCGATCGAAATTTCGAAAACCCGTATTTCCGAGACTGGCACACCGGCCGGCTCGACGGAAAAATCGTTTAAGTCGGAAAAAGAGCGGGCAGATGCCGCCATCGTCGAATTCCAGGCTGTTGCCGACAAATTTGGCGGCGACGTGGCCGAAAAGGCTAAATATTTTATCGCCGTCACAAAAATGGACGTCGACCGCGTTGCTGCAGTACAAGAGCTTGAGGCACTGGCCGGAAATAATTCGGCAGTCGGCAAGATGGCTAAATTTGCTTTGGCCCAGGCTCACCTTGGCGACAATAAATTGGACGAGGCGGCGGCATTGTTTTTAGAATTGGCCAAGATGGACGATCCGATCATTGCTAAAGATACGATCAATTTTGAGCTGGCCAAGATTTACGAAAAGCAGGATAAGAAAACCGAGGCGGCGGACATATATTTTAATATCGCCAAAACGGCAAGCGAAGCAAAAGATCTCGACGGAAAGCCGGTCCGCCTAACTCAAACAGCAAACGATGCGAAAGAAAAGCTGAAAGAACTAGATCCGGAACGTGCCAAAGAAATTGTCGAACCGACGCCCGAATCGCCGTTTGGCGGCATCAATCCGATCGCCATCTCGCAGTAGTCAGGCGGGAAATCTCAGTCGTTTAGCCATTTTAATAACTCCGTAGTTGGAGTTTTACAATTTGAACGAAGCCGATCATACATCTATAGCTAAGTTCGGGACAAAAGCGGAAAAGGCTTATCATAACGATGATGTGAAAAGTTCCGTCCGCGTCTCGCCCCACAGTTACTTTACCGCCCTACTTTTAGGAACTTTTGTTTCCGCACTATTATTCTATTTGGAGATGGATATACCGGCTGCCTTTCTGTTTGGCGGGTCGTGGGTATCGATCCCATTTTTTGCGCTCAATGATCGTATCACTTTTGACGGCAAGCGGCTCGATCGCACGGGTTTGGTGCCGCGGGCTTGGAGTTGGTTGAATGACGGCTGGCGACGGTTAAAGGTCGCCGATATCGAACAGGTTGAGACTTATGCGGTCAGAGCTGTAAAACGCGGCGGGAATATTATTTATCGATATCGAACTGTTGTTCGCGGAAAGGGCCGCCAGATAACGATCGCGTCAGGGGGCGACACTTATCGGCGGATGATAAAAAATCTTTTGCAGCGATTGCCGGAAAATGTTTTGGACAATCGGTCTATCGAACTCAGAGACCACCTGGCGGATCCAAAAGAAACCTTGATGCGGGCTGAATTTTCAAGAATTCCGGCTGCGGATGTTCTCGAGAGTTCATATCGCAGCGTCGGCACGCGCGGAACGCGGGTTTTGCCCGGCCTTAGGTTAAATCAGGAGCCAGAAGAGGAAAAAGCCGAGGACCTCCGGAGCCTGGCCAACGAACTTCGCGTGTCGGGTTATCTCTTCCAGGCTCTCGAAGCGTTTCGTCGGGCGTTGATGTTAAAGCCATCGGACTCTTGGCTGTTGTTTGAGTTTGCACGATGCCTCCATTCATTTGCCGGCGTCCAAAACGACGTGAAACTCGAACGCCGATCATTGGCTGCACTTCGTTTATCCGAGCGACGAGCCGGCGCAGACGGCGAGCTGTTAGTTCGGTTGGGGGAATGGTACTTTCAGATCGGCGAATGGCGGCGTGCCGGCAATATGTTTGAGAGATCTTTCGAACGCCTAGGTCAAAATTTTAGGACGGCCCGTGGCATGGCCGAAATTGCGCTTCGCGAAGGCAAGATCGCGCATGTAATTCACCATTTTTCAGCAGCGAATAGGGTTGCCGAGACCCCGAGCCTGCGACGTTGGTCGAATAAAGAAGCCGAGTATTTTTCGAACCTGAATTCCCACGAAGAATACATGGAACTTGAGATCGGCCGTGTCAACATGCTCGAAACTGTCGAAGCATCAAAAAAGACAGCGTTACGCATTGCCGTCTTTGCCTTTCCGATGATCGTTGTCGGTATAATTTTTGAGGATTCGCTCGTGGCAGATATCGGATGGGCGATTTCGACCGTCGGCCTGTTGATTTGGACGGGACTAATTTTAACTACTCGAATGCTCGACCGACGAATCCCGTTCGACTTGATCGAAAACGACGATTAAATTCCTTGGCAAAAAAAAGAGAGCCTCTCGGCCCTCTGTTGTTGGTCAAATAAATGTTGCGTTTACACGGCCCCCCTTCGTCCACTGACCAGTTGGATCACAAAGACGACGAGAGCTATAACTAACAGCACATGAATGAGATTTCCGACTGCGGCACCCGCAACACCGAATCCCAGTGCCCAAAGTACCAAAAGAATTAAGATTATTGTCCAAAGCATAAGATTTTCCTCCTTAGAAAATTAACTGTTTTTTTTTTCCTGATGATTTAACTGATGGCTTCGCCGCCCCGGTGGGCTTCTTTGCCGTCTTTGACGTCGTTTCAGAAGTCTTTGCCGCGCCTGCCTTTTTGGTCGAATCCGTTGTCGTCGATTTGGCTTTAGGTTTGGCTTTTGAAGGAGATTTTGCAACAGATTTCTGAGCGACAGACGCGGATTGTGTGCTCGTCTCTTTCGTCGTCCGGCCTTTGCCGTCACCTGCGGTCTTAGGCGATCTGGGTTCAACCGTCTTTTTTACCGACTCGGCAGCTCCCACAACAGCCCCGGTGGCGGCGCCTGATAAAACGTCGCCGACAAAACCGGATGCTTTGTCATATAGTGCGTTAAGAGTACCCTTATTTTTTGTTGCCATCGCTATTCCCCTTATATACAGATTTTGGATTGACCGACTATTTGCCGCCGGCCGCAGCTTGAGACTTCTTAAAGTTCGCTTTTTCCGCTTCCATTGCGGAGCCGAGTTCGCTGAGCGTATCAGCGTCGAAATGCGACTTAACTTTAGGAAACATTTCTTCCTCTTCTTCTTTTACATGATGCTCGACGTCTTCGATCAGGACTTTGAGTTTTGGTTCAAACTTTTCGCTTTCGTCGGCCAAAGATGAGAGTTCCCGAAGAAACATTTTTACCTGATGATGCTCCTCGATGCCCTCCAAGGTAATATCGACTATTTCTTTCGTTCCGTCCGCCTTTAATTTCGGATAATAAATTGTCTCTTCGATATGTGTGTGAACGTCCAACTCGGCTTTGATCTTTTCAAATAACGCCGGATGTTCCGATTCATCAGTCGCCTCTACCTTGGCAAATAGATCCGCTACGACTTTGTGATCTGCCTTTAATAATTCAATTGCGTCCATCAACAAATTCCCCCTTGATTGCTCTTTCTAAAGTATCCATGTGAAATGGTAATCAAACTTTATAATGAAATGATTGAACGGTCTGTAGTCTCACATACAGTAGAACGCGACTGGTCAAGCAACAATTAATTAAGGACAAAGGTGCGAGAAATGATATTTAATATTTGGGAGCATCCGCAGATCCGTTACGAGTAACATGGCAAACGACAAAAACGGCAAGAAAAAACATTCGTTATTTACAAGATTCGCCAAGAAAACAGCATCGATTACAGGAAAACCCGTGACTTTTCTCGGCGCCGTTATGGTTATCGTGTTCTGGGGATTATCCGGTCCAGTCTTCGGATATAGTGATACCTGGCAGCTTGTAATAAATACGGGTACGACAATCATCACCTTTTTGATGGTCTTCCTTATTCAAAATACTCAAAATCGCGATACATTAGCCGTCCAGCTTAAGTTGGATGAATTGATCTGCGCCATACAGGAAGCAGATAACGAAGTCCTCGATCTCGAAGACGATGACGAGACCGAACTCGAAGAAAAGCACCAGCGTATGGTCGAGTTGGCTGAGGAAGCTAAGAAATCGATCGCCAGTATGAATAAGAAAAAAGGAAATTCTGGAGTTCAAGACGAGACGAACGATGATCGATAGCTGTCGAGTGGATCACATTACCAATATCAAAGCAAAAAAGATCCGCCGAAAAAACTGACGAATACTGCGGGTATCAGGCGTCAGTAACCGTTTTCGACGGATCTCATTGTAAGTTAAGCCTATTTAGAGATGATCGATTATTTGAGGCTTAAGTTTTCTTGCCTTTGGCCGCTGCTTTGGCTTTTGACGCCGGCTTTTTTACAGCGGATTTTTTTGAAGTCGTGGTTTGATGGCCCGTCATCGAGGCGGATTTTTTCTCCGGCGGATTTAACATTGCCGACCAGCGATATTCAGGCGTTTCCCAACCGGTTTCGATCTTATTAAGGATGAAATCGGTCATGTTATCGACGATCCATCGATGATTATATTCGCCGACAGAAGCCAATTCGGCATCCGGAGCCGGATTCATAAAATCGATAGCGTAGGGAATTCCGTCCTTTATCGCAAACTCGACCGTGTTGAGGTCATAACCGAGTGCCGTACAGATCGTGATCACATCTTTTTCGACCCGGGCGTGCAATTCAGGCGTGAGATAGTCATCGACATTTACATACTGCATACCGCTAAGATACGGTTTCGACGGATCGTACGGCATTATGAGAACCTTTTCCTTGCCGACGCAGTAGCAGCGTACGAATTGATCGTATTCGATGCCTTCCTGGAGTGTCATGCAAAGTGTGCCCGATTTGTTGTATTCAGTGAAAAGCTCCTCAATCGAATGAATCTTGGACACATTTTTCCACCCGCCGCCGTCAAACGGCTTTAGAAAAGCGGGGAATGTTACGTAATCAACGATCGCTTGCCAGTCGACAGGGAATTCTAGATTGCGGAGGCTTTCTGGCGTTATGTCCTTTATATAATCGTGCTGAGGCAGTAAAACGGTCTTTGGTATTGCGACGCCCAATTTAGCGGCGAGAGCAAAATTAAAAAACTTGTCATCGGCCGACCACCAGAACGGGTTATTGATTATATATGTGCCTTCGAGTGCGAAACGCTTGAGCGTTGCCCGGTAGTAAGGTACCTCGTGCGAAATCCTATCGATGATGACATCGTACTTTTTAGGTTCGTCCAATCGAATTCCGCCGATCGTCACCATTTCTGCGACCACCTTGCCGCCGCTTTTCTCATTAATGCTGTTTATTATTGATTCGGGAAACGTATGTTCGCGTCCGACTAAAATTCCTACTCGTTTCATAATTCGTATTATATTCCTCTTGAAATTAATAATTGCTCTACCACTGCCTAAATGAACCAGAGCTAAGGCTAGTCCAAAACCCTTGATTTTACTGGATTATGGTATGCCGGGCAAGGCGGAAATTTTATTTGCATCGCAGTGCATCGGCATAGTAACCTTTAAACGGTCCCGCGATTGTGCGATCCGAATCCTCTTTACTTTGTCGGGTTCCTGCCGCGACACTTAATTACGATCTTAATGAACGAAACTACAGCCCCACACACTCCTCCAGGCAACGACGCAACCATTGCCCCAACAGCCGCTGAAAAAAATGCTCAGGCGTTTCATAACGTGCTCCACCGAATGCTGGGCGTCGACTCGAAGGTTAGCGATTTGATCTTTTCGCCTGGGCGTCCGCCACAGGTAGAATTGACCGGGGACCTGCAGGGCGTTCCGATTGCCGGGCTCGAATTGTTAAAACCGCCTCAGATCAAGGCGATGGCCGATCTAATGCTGACCGGCAATGACCAGGGATTAGAGACGCTCGATAAAAATGGTTCAGCCGATATCTCGTACAGCGTGCCGGGATTGTGCCGATTTCGCGTGAATATTTTTCGTCAACGCGGTTCGTTTGCGATAGTGATGCGGGTCATTCCAACGAAACCCCCGAATTGGCAAGACTTGGATTTGCCTGTAGCGGTGACCAATGTTTCGGAACTAAAGAATGGGCTTGTACTTGTCACAGGCCCGACCGGATCGGGTAAATCGACAACTCTCGCGGCGATCATCGATCTGATCAATGCAACAAAGAAATATCACATCGTCACTATCGAGGACCCGATTGAGTTTATTCACGAGCATAATCTTTCGACGATCCATCAGCGGGAACTCCATTCGGATACGCCCGATTTTGCCCTGGCGCTCCGGGCTGCTCTCCGGCAGGCCCCAAAGGTTATTCTGGTCGGCGAAATGCGGGATCGCGAAACCATTGAGGTTGCGATGGAGGCGGCCGAAACTGGTCACCTTGTTTTATCAACCCTTCACACTATCGACGCGGCCAAGACGATTGACCGGATTATTGGCGTTTTTCCTAAAAATGAGGAAACCGCGATCCGGATGCGTTTATCGCAATCCTTCAGGCGAATAATCTCGCAGAGATTAATGCCAAAGGTTGGCGGCGGTCGGGCGGCGGCGATCGAGATATTGGTTTCTAATTCCAGAACGCGTGAATATATTGAAAAGGGTGAAAGAGAAGGCCGTTCGATTACCGATGCGATGAGTGACGGAGATCTTGAAGGCATGAAAACCTTTGACGGTGAGCTCGAAAAAATGTTGCGTGCCGGCACGATTACCAGAGAGATCGCGCTTGCCTACTCATCAAACGCGAACAATCTAGCACTGATGATAAATGACATGGGCGGCGAACAAGCCGCGAAACCGGTCGAAAGTGCACCAGCAATCCAAACGGAGCAAACTCCAGAGATCGAAGGATTTGAAAGATAAAGTTGAAAGGAGTACTGAGCGTCAGCGGACGAAAGGCGTTTCGATCTGAACTATTTTGCTCCAGGCAGGAGTTCGAGATTGCCCATTTCGCGGTTGTACGAATCAAGGGCTCCGACCTCCTCGGCTGTCGCATCGAGCATTTGCTTGGTCATGGCGATCGAGTCAGAAAGCTGTTCAAAATCCAGTAGCGAGAATTTTTCGGGTGTCGAGATAGTCACGATCTCGTCGTTAAGATAACTGAAGAAATTCTCAATTGACTGCAGCTGCCCTTCGACAAGTTTTACGCTTCGCTCGATCTCGTCAAATGACGAAATACGCCGTTTTAGAATTTCGACATTGGTCTGCTGAATGCGTTTCGTTTTCTCGTCCGTCGCCGACTCCATCGAACGAAAGGCCTGTGAAAGCTGATTATGAACTGACTGTCGATTGATCGATTTGAGATGTTGTTTGCGACGACGGTAAACATCGAGAAGGTCGACAAAATCTTCCCAGCGCTGGTCGAGGGCAACCAGGTTGCTCGGCAGCCGTCCGGCTCCAGTGAACTTATGATAATTATCCTGAATCTTGTCCTTTAACCATCGGAGATACTCGACGGCTTCGCGTTCGCGGGGCGTAAAAGATTTGATAAGTTTTTCGCGGCCCGCGGTATTGGCCGCCAGCCGACGTTGCTTTTCGCGGGTTTGAACGAGTTGGCGATAGGCAGGAAGATTTGGAACGATGACTACATATAACGCTTCTAAAATCAAAGCGATCAGCAGCGGAATAACGCTGCCGGTATAAGCCGCCGCAACGAGAAACCCAGCAAGACCCCAAAAGTTTACGGTCTCGGTGACCGCAGCTTTTGCATAGCTCGAGTCAAATTTTTCTATATCCTGCCGGTATTTGGAAAGATCCGCCATATCAAACTAAATAGATGCACAGTGACGCAGCCGCGTTCGAATTAAGTGTGAGGTCTTAGTTAGAATGACTTTTTTCGTTCGTGTCGTCAAAAAGGCTCGTATCCAGATCGTCCGCATCGATAACATCTGAATTGGCCGAAATTTGCTTACTCGGAGTAGGCGTGCCCGCGCCGAGCATACCCATTTGTGATTTGTATTCGAGCAATTTGTCTTGCAGTTGTATATCCATCGCTTCGCGTTCGATATCCTGCATTTGGGTATCGACCGACGACGAGCCAAGCTGCAACTTGGCTTCTGCCGCAGCGACCCGACGATCGATCTTTTCACGCATCTCATTGAATGTCGACGAGTCGTCGCCAATATTGAACGTGTCCATCGTCTGCGCGAGTTGCTCTTGAAGCTTAGCCTGTTTAGCCGCACTGATCAGCTGCATAGCTTCTGCGCTACGCTTTTTCATGTTGAGGACGTAATTGTCGCGAGCTTTCAGAGCCTGTTTTGAAGCTACCTGAGCGTGTTCGAGATGACCGCTTGTTCGTTCGAGATCGACTTGGGCTTGCTGGAGCTGGCCGATATAGGCCGTTGCGATGTCGTCGCGGCCCATTTTAACGGACGCTTTGATCTTAGAATCAAGATCAACAACCTGCTTCTCGAGGTTTTCGCGATTTCTCATCAAAAGCCTCTCGGTCGCCATAACCTGAGCGACCGAATTATTAAGATCCGGCACTCGGTCCCGCATATCGCGGATCGTCTGCTGAAGCACCAGTTCAGGGTTTTCGATCCGATCCAAAGCCGCTCCAGTGCTTGCCCTAAATACTCTAGTTAACCTTGCCCACAGTCCCATTTTATCTACTCGCTCCTCAAATTATTTGTCACAGACAACTTTAGCCAGTTTCCTTACGTCCGGTCCAAAGGCAAAGTTGCAAATTCCGATTCAGTATAACAGGAAACGTCAATAAATAAACATTGTTACCGGACGAATGGGACGAGCGCGATATGGTTATGGATAGTTTTGGATTAGAGTAAATATATAAGTATTTAATAAATATGACCTGGAACAATTGCTATGGATGAAAATATTTCAAGCCTATTAGAGCCGCTCGACGCCGCATTAATAGAGAATCATCGTCACGACCCAAAGCTCTTTGATGCGATGAATGAAAGTCAGGTGGATCTCGGAATAGTTTCGGATGGACGTCCTTTTTCGCCGTTCCTGCGTCCGCAGATGTTTTCACGACAGCTCTATCGGGAAATAGTTACGGCATCCGAGCTACTCGCGGAGGCATTTGACACGATGACAATGGCCGCTCTCGAGAATGATGAGATCTTGGCCGAACTCGGATTGACAGAAATCGAAGAGCGTTATGCCCGCATCGACCCCGGCTATCCCGGTGTCTGTAATTCGAGCCGGCTCGATGCATTCATTGCCGAGGGTACTTTTAAGTTTCTCGAATATAACGGCGAAACCCCGGCCGGGATTACGGATCAGTTACAAATTGAAAAGGTCTTAAGACTTGTCCCCGAGACCGAAGCCTTTCTCGCTCGACATCGTCATTGGTTGCCGCAGCCCCATGCAAAGCTCCTCGATGGGCTGATATCGGGCTATCGTGATTTTGGCGGTAGAAAACAATATCCGAATATTGCAATCGTAGATTGGGATGGCGTTTCAACCTACACCGAGTTTGAAACCCTCCTCGAATATTTCGAGTCGAGAGGCAACAAGACAGTGATCGCCGATCCGGGCGAGCTCGAATATGACGGCCAAACTCTGCGAATCGGTGACTTTGACGTCGATATTTTTTATAAACGTGTGCTGATACACGAGTTTTTTGATCGGGCTACAAATAGCCATCCACTTTTGAGAGCATACGAGGACGGCAATGTTTTTATGGCGAATTCGTTCCGTACAAAAATTCCTCATAAAAAAGCGAGTCTTGCGGTTTTGGGAAATGACAAATTTGCCGACCTTTTTACCGCTGACCAGTTGGAAATGATCCACAAACATCTGCCATGGACAAGACTGATTACCGACAGACAAACCCGATATCGAGGCGAGACGATTGATTTGCTCGATTTTATTCGCCGCGAACGTGACCGTTTTATCTTGAAGCCAAACGACGATTATGGCGGTTCAGGCATCGTCATCGGCTGGGAGAGCACCCAAAGCGAATGGGATACGGCGATTGAAACCGCTCTCGACGAACCATTTGTCGTTCAGGAGCGAGTCGCGGTTGAGAAGGTTTTTTTTCCTACCTATGATACGGAAGCTCGGATGGACGAGCTGCTCATCGATTTTGACCCTTTTCTTTTTCGGGGAAAGGTCGAGGGCGGATTGGTCCGGCTCTCTTCGCAGTCACTCGTTAATGTCGCGGCCGGCGGCGGTGAGGTCGCGATGGTCGTTCTCGAAGACGTTTAGCTATGAAAGGCATGCAAATTTTTTAATTGAGGAGGAGCAATGATTTGATTGCTCCTTTGTGCATTTAGACTGAGGCCTGCAAGTTTTGTAAAACGAATCCGTTCAGTTATCGTGAATGGCCGTCAAGAGGCCGATATTAAAATCCAGCTTTTGAATACGTTATTTTTAGGAACGGAGCCTGTCGAAAAGCTTTTAAGGGAAGTCGTTAAGATTATGAAAAAATTTACTGCGTGGACTCTGCTGTTGGCGATATATTTAGGAACGTTCGCTCCCATGGGAAATACCCTTCGAGCCCAGGTTATCGGAAAAACGATGGAGCAAAGAATGAAAGATACGCCCTCGGGACTGCAATTCTCGCTCAGTGAAGGTGCTGAAGGAGCTGAAACGCGCGAAAAGCAGCAGCTTGCCGCGACCGATCCGCTTTCGGAAACCGCTGCCAAAGATCTTTTAAAGCGGATTCCTGAGATCAAACTCGAGACCAACGATCAGACCGATTTTGCAAAACGGATCGGAACGCTGCCTGCACCAAAAACCGGTAATAAGTTGAGCGTAAAATTTCCGTCAGACGACGGGCGCGGAACGCCAAAGATCGACATGAGCGGCCAGACGCTTGAGGTCAACAGATATTCTCCCGAAGGCGAAGTGCCGCTGGCACCGGATCTGAGTGTCACTTTTTCCCAACCTATGGTCGCGGTGACGTCACAGGAACAGGCGGCTAAATACGCCCCCGTCGAACTGACTCCCCAAGTCGAAGGAAATTGGCGGTGGCTGGGAACAAAAACGCTTATGTTTGATACGACAAAGCGTTTCCCGATGGCGACAAAATTTACGGCTCGCGTTCCCGCAGGAACAAAATCAGAGACGGAACATGCTTTACAAAAAGACGTCGTTTGGACATTTACAACGCCTCCGCCAAAAGTGGAACGGATGATACCTAGTGGCGGCATTACCCGGCGCGACGCATTAATGTACATTTCATTTGACCAGGCGATCAACCCGGACTCGGTCGTTAAAACGATCTCTGTGACATCGGGCGGAAAGCGAATTCCGATCAGGCTTGCGACGCAAGAGGAGATCAATTCCGATACAAACATCCTATATCAGTCAAAACAGGCACAGCCGGGCCGTTGGATCGCTTTTCGGGCGGTAAATTCAGATGGTTTGACTGAGAATGCCTTGCCTCCAGCAGCAACCATAAATGTTTCCGTCGAAAAGGGAACTCCTTCAGCCGAGGGCCCGCTGACGACAACGACTGCACAAAATTTCAGTTTTCAGACCTACAGCCCGCTCAAGTTCGTTGCCGGTTATTGCGGGTGGCGTGAAAATAAAAATTGCACGCCATTCGAGATCTGGCACCTCGAGTTTAATAATCAAATCGACGTCTCAAAATTTGACAAGGAGATGATAAAGGTCGAACCCGCCGTCGAAGGTCTCAATATTTATCCGTCGGGAAATCGAGTTTATGTCCAGGGTTATAAAAAGGGACGAACGACTTACAAAGTAACGATCGATGGATCGATCCTGGATATATTCGGGCAGACACTTGGACAGAGCGCGACTGCGTCGATAAAGGTCGGGGCCGCGGACGCCACGCTTTACGCACAAGGCGGAGCGATGACGGTGATGGATCCAACCGCGTCACCGACATTTTCTATCTATTCGACAAATCATTCTTCTGCCCGCGTCCGCCTTTACCGCGTAAAACCCGAGGATTGGCATCAATATGCTGATTATTATCGACGGTTGAATTACGATGACGGCCAACGGCCTGCGATCCCCGGGACTATGGTCTCTGATAAGGTGATCTCTTTCGCAAATAAACCCGACGAAATGGTCGAGACGCGGATCGACGTGTCTCCCGGATTGGTTGAGGGACTCGGCAACGTAATCGTCGACATCAACCCCGTCGACGATACTAAAAAAAGCGTTACTGTTCGTGGAAATAACCCGCGAGTCTTTACTTGGCTCCAGGCAACCCAGATCGGGCTTGATGCATTTGTCGATAATACCGAACTGGTCGGCTTTGCGACCGATCTTAAAACTGGCAAATCTCTCGCCGGAGTTGACCTTTCGATCTACCCAAACGGAAAGGCGATCCCGGGCGGAAAAACCGCCGCGGTCGAGCCGGGTATATTTGAAAGCGCTTGGAATTGGCTGACGAGTTGGGGCAGCAACCAATCCAACCAGATCCAGTCGTTTGGACCAAGCGGGAAATCGGTCGAGACCGAAACGGTTCCTGAGGCACAAACCAACCGAACCGGCGAGAACGGGATCCTCCGTCTGCCGCTTCCCGACGGGTCGAGTAAGAACGGCCAGAATATTTTGATCGCCAAACGCGGGAAAGATACAGCCTTTTTACCTGAAAACTCAGATTACTTTTGGCAAGATACGGGGAATTGGTACAAAAAGAGCGAGACAGATTCGCTCAGGTGGTTCGTTTTTGATGATCGCAAATTGTATAAGCCAAAAGAGGAGGTAGCCGTTAAAGGTTACATTCGAAAGATTACGGCCGGAAAACTTGGTGATGTCGCGGGACTCGGCGATGCCGCCAGCGGGCTTACCTATTCGGTAAAAGATCCGCGAAACAATGAGATCGCTAAAGGCACGGCGGATCTTAACAGTTTTGGAGCGTTTGATTTTAAGTTCAAGCTGCCCGACAACGCCAATCTCGGATACGCCCGGATCGATCTTTCAACTAGCAGCAGCCTGTCTGGCGACAATTATTCGCATCAGTTCCAGATCCAGGAGTTTCGCCGTCCCGAATTTGAAGTCTTAAGCAAAGTCGAGACTGAGGCCCCGCATTTTGTCGGTGGCAACGCTCTCGTGTCCGTCGAGGCCAAATATTA
>JBGTCS010000511.1:0-2164 GCA_041748715.1 Pyrinomonadaceae bacterium
ACGATCATCGACGTTCAGCTTGAGAAGCTTCGTGAGAATCTCGACGAACGCGGGATCGCCATTGAACTGGATGATTCGGCCCGCGAGCTAATCATCGAGAACGGCTACGATCCGGTTTACGGGGCACGACCCCTGCGGCGGGCGATCCAGAGCCTGATTCAAAATCCGCTTGCGGTCAGTCTGTTAAAGGGCGAGATCGCAAGCGGACATATCGTACGAGTGTCAGCCAGCGAGGGCGAGATGAAATTTATTTCTGATGAGGATGAATCAAGATCAGCGAATGGCTAGTTTCCGAGATTGGGTCGCATGTTAAATTGGGCGAACTTTTATTATCCCGTTTTACCAACTACTATTGAGATATTGTGTTTAAGAGAAAGAAAATGAACGAGAAAGATTTAAACATCGACGAATTTGACGAATTTGAAGACGGCAAGGTCCCTGTCAATGACAAACGCCGTTTTAATAACGATGGAGAGCCGGTCGGCGTTGATGAAATGCCGAAGGAGCCGATCAAATCTCCGCGAGAGATCGCTCTCGAAACCAGCCTGAAAGCCGAAACGGAAAGGCGGCAGGCCGCCGAAACAAAACTTGTCGGTGTGCAGGCCAAATTTGAGGAAGCAAAAGCCGGCCTCGAACGCGAGACTGCCGAAATGCGGGCGCGGCTGATGAAAACGCTCGAAGATCGCGGCAAACAGGCTCAGTTCAACTTTTTGACCACACTTTTGCCGGTTCTGGATAATCTGAATCTCGCCGTTTCGGCCAGTGAAAACGACCCGTCGATTGAACATCTCAGAAACGGGGTGGTCGGAACGGCCCGGAGTTTTGAAAGGGCTTTGATCGATGTCGGGGTTGAGCCGATAGCGTCAGTTGGCGAAGTTTTTGACCCTGAAATTCACGAAGCTGTCGATATGGTGGCGACCGATGCAGAGAATGACGGCCGGATCATTGCCGAGTATGCCCGAGGGTATAGATTCGCCGACAAGTTACTGCGACCGGCTCGCGTACAGGTCGGCAAATCGCTTGCGGACTCAGCCGCTGATCGATAACTGAACGCTTTTTTGCTGGTAAAGCGAACGAAATATCGCTTTCAAGCGTTAACAACAAAGTGTTACTATGGAACTCGGGCAAAAGCTCCCCTTCCATCCGCATCATAGCTTCCAGTTTGAAACAAGGTATTTATGGCAGATATAGACGCATACAAGGATAAATTTAGCGAGAGCGGGCAGCGGATTTTAGAAACGGCATTGACCGAATCTAAAAAGCGTGAGCAAAACTACGTCTCGATCGAACATATTTTGCACGCCATCACGTTTGAAGAGGAAGATCTTTTCTCATCGACGATGCGCGACCTGTCGGTTGACCCCCGATCCGTAAAATTGTTGATCGAAAAACGTATGGAGGACGGCCGCCAGCACAGTGGGAAAGGGTATCGAATAGCTCCTGAAACCACCGAGCTGTTTAAGCGGGCGATGGACCGTTCGCGTTCGCAGGGCCGGCGCGTAATCGACGCAAGCGACATATTTTTCGTACTTTCTAACGACGAACGCAGTGTGCTGAACGACGTATTGCAAAATTTGGGCGTACCGGCTGACGAAGTCGCTCAGACGGCACGCAAACGAATCATCAAACGCGAAAAAGAAGAAGAGCGAACGCGGCAAAAGTATGAATTGCCATCGTTTCTACGCCATTTTGGCGTCTCGATGAACAAACTGGCCCGACAGGATAAGATCCCGCCGACGATCGGCCGCGAAACTGAAATTTTGCAGATGATCGAAATCCTGTCGCATCGCGAGCGGTCCAATTCGCCGATGCTTGTCGGTGAGCCCGGAGTCGGTAAAACTGCGGTTGTCGAGGGGTTGGCGCGAATGATCGAACTCGAACCAGAAAAGGTTCCGGCAAGATTGCGCGACGCTCATATCGTTCAGCTTCAGATGGGCGGTCTTGTTGCCGGCACGATGCTCCGCGGGATGTTCGAGGAGCGTATTAAGGGCATCATCGACGAGGTCAAAGAAAAAGATCACATCATTTTATTTATCGACGAAGCTCACACGATCATCGGGGCCGGTGCCGCGATGGGAACGACTTCGGATGCGGCGAACATGTTCAAATCGTCCTTGGCACGCGGCGAGCTGCGGATAATCGGCGCGACCACGATCACCGAATA
>JBGTCS010000512.1:0-1973 GCA_041748715.1 Pyrinomonadaceae bacterium
ATTGTCTAGACAGCAAATGCGCTTTTTTAAGGTGGAATTGTTTTGTCCAAGATCTTCGGTTTTTCCTCCTTTTTTTTCTTAATAAATTTATTCAGCAGCCGAAGCTGTGGGAATGTGGAAAAGCGGCTTTGGGCTTTTCCAAGCGATTGTTGGAAACTGCTTTGAGTTTTCAACATGAGCGGCATTTCCATAGCTTTCTGTGGCCGCATCACGGTTCTTGCCTGCCCAGTAAACCTCGGCCGGAGTACGATATCCGAGCGACTGGTGTGGGCGGCGGTGATTGTAAAACTCGAAGTATTTTCGCAGCCGGTCCTCGGCCTCCCAGACGTCCTGGTATTCGTTCAAATAGACTTCTTCCTGTTTCACCGTTCGCCACAAACGCTCGACAAATATGTTGTCAAAACAACGTCCGCGCCCATCCATGCTGATTTTGATTTCGCTCGCCACCAGCACTTTTATCCACTCGATCGAGCTGAATTGGCTGCCCTGATCCGAGTTGAAGATCTCGGGTTTGCCGACAGCAAGCGCCCGTTTGAGAGTCTCGATAAAGACCGTCGATTCGAGCGAATTCGACACTTCAAAATCGATCACGTATCTCGAATGCCAGTCCATGATCGCCAGCAAGTAGATAAATCCGCCGCCTATTCTGATGTATGTTATGTCGGTCGCCCATACTTTGTCCGGCTCCGTTATCTCCAGCCCTTTCAACAAATAGGGATATATCAAATGCTGCTTGTTCGGCTTCGACAAATTCGGTTTCGGGTATATTGCCTCAAGACCGAGCACCTTCATCAAACGCAAAACCCGTTTGTGATTGACCGCGTATCCGACGCCTCTCAGGTAAATTGTCATTCGCCGATAACCATAAAACGGCGTCTCCGTGTACTGCTCGTCCAGCAATCTCATCATCTCAAGATCGTCACCATTCGGCCCCCGCTCGCGATAATATAGCGTCGACCGGTTCAGCCCCAACAGCTCGCACTGCCTCACCTGCGATATCCGGCCATTCCCACGCTCGATCAGCTCCCGCTTTGCCTTAGCCGAACATCGCAGATTTTTTTTTCAACCAGTCAAGCTCCACTTTCAGCCGACCGATCTGTTCATACAATTGATTTGTCAACTCCTCGCCCGTCTCTCCAGAACCAGATTTCCCGTTCCCGAAAACATGCGGCACCGCCTCCAAAAATTGCTTCTTCCACTGCGATATCTGGTTCGGATGCAACTCATATTCCTTCGCGATCTCGTTGATCGTCCTCCGCCCTGCCACCGCCTCCATCGCTACCTTCGCCTTAAATTCCGACTTGTAATTCCTCCGGTTTTTCATCCTGGTCATATTGCTCTTTTTACCCCAATCTTATATCCCTTTTTCCACCTTAACCACCTGTCCAGTTTTTGGGGTTCATTATAAACCCTTAGAGGCCGTTCTCTTCTCTCATGCCGGACATTTCATGTGCTACGACTACCGGACATATGATGTGCTACTTACACTAGTTCTACAAAACAGTAGACAAAAGTGGTTAAATCGAAGACAATGGTGAAGGCTCCCAAAGGCCTTCACTTTTTGTTTTATCCATCGGCCCCAATCTCTCAACCCTGGAAAAATCGCTGCAATTTAGTTGCATGATCAATACTCAAGGCGTCCCCTGACTTTCGTGCGGCCCGGCAATGAACAAAACTAGCACCTCCGATCGATATATGGCTGCGGTAATCGTTGCCGGTCTGGCGTGCGTCGCGGCGGCTATTGTCCAAATAGATCTTCGGCAAGCGGATATCTATCTGGCTCTGATCGGTGCCTTCACCGTTGCTGTCGGTTCGCGGATAACCGTCCAGATCCCAAGATTCACGTCCTATATTTCGGTTTCTGATACGTTCATTTTTCTTGTCCTCATCCTGTACGGCGGCGAGTTTGCGGTGATCCTGGCCGCGATTGAGGCATTTGCCTCAGCGTGGCGATTTTGCCACAGAAAGCTGAC
>JBGTCS010000513.1:0-14694 GCA_041748715.1 Pyrinomonadaceae bacterium
CCCGACGGCAAGGTTTACCGGATAAATGCGAGCGGCAAGGCCGAGACCTACTTCGACCCGCAGGAGAAATATATCTGGGCGATGGTCTTGATGAATGACGGCAGTCTGGCGGTGGCGACCGGTGATGGCGGTAAGATCTACAAGGTAAGGTCCGCCAATGCGGCCCCCGCCGCGTCTTTGCTTTTCGATACCAGCGAAACACATATTATTTCACTTGCGACAGATAAACAGGGCAATCTCTATGCGGGTTCCGATTCTAACGGAATCGTTATGAGATTTGGACAGGACGGCAAGCCGTTCGGGTTGCTCGATTCGCCCTTACGAGAGATTCATGAACTTTCCGTCGGGCCCGACGGTTCGATTTACGTGCTCGCCCTTGGCGAATCCGCCTCAACGCCAAAAACCGAATCTGCCGCCACACCCGCCTCCACGCCTGAGAACAAAACCGTATCGGTTGAAAAGC
This sequence comes from Pyrinomonadaceae bacterium, assembly GCA_041748715.1. GTDB lineage: Bacteria > Acidobacteriota > Blastocatellia > Pyrinomonadales > Pyrinomonadaceae > OLB17. Next base: position 464 of record JBGTCS010000513.1, read on the forward strand.
CCAATCCCGCCGTTCCTGACCAGCCGGCAAAGAGCCGGTACGATCTGACAGGTGTCAAGACCGCCGTTTATCGGATAATGCCAGACGGCGGCACCGATGTGCTTTGGACTTCGGCTTTGGTCACCGGATTTTCGATCATCGCTAATCAGAGCGGCGACGGTGTGCTGCTTGGAACATCGGATAAGGGACGCATTTTTAACATTCGCCACGATGGTCGGGAAACGCTGGTTCTGCAATCGGACGCAAACCAGGTCTCGACGATCCGCTCCGCCGGAAAAGGGATGATCGCGACATCGAGCAATCCCGGCAATCTCTATCGATTTGGACCCGAAACAGTTGCTGAGGGAACCTATGAATCGGCGATTCTCGACGCAAAGGCCACGGCCACCTGGGGGCGGATCTGGTGGCGATCGAGCGGCGGCGTCTCGATTCAGACGCGTTCCGGCAACACCGAAAAAGCAGATGAAACGTGGAGCGAATGGGGACCAGCCTCCACCGACACCCGCGGCGTCCAGATATCTAGCCCTAAGGCCCGATATATCCAATGGCGGGCGGTACTGAAAGATCCCGCAGCGAAACTAAACGAAGTCAATCTCGCCTTTATCGCCCGAAATATTGCACCAGAGATTTTGGCTCTACAGGTTTTGCCGACAAATGTCGGACTTTTGCCAAACCCGGCTCTTCAGATCGATCCTAATATCGAACTTTCGGGCCTCGATCCCGCGACTTTTGGAATACCTAACGTCTCGATTCCACCGCGACGGGTTTACCAACGTGCGGCGACCTCGCTGCAATGGACAGCCGAGGATCGAAACGGCGATAAGTTGGTCTATGACATTTACTATAAAGAAGTTAACGATAGCGAATTTAAATTGCTTCGAGCCGACTCGGCGGATAACTTTATTGCGATCGACGGCCAATCGCTCGCCGACGGACGATATATTTTCAAGGTCGTGGCACGCGATACGCCATCAAATCCCGTTTCGCTGGCCCTCTCTGGCGATAAGTCAACCGACCCGATCGAAATCGACAATACGGCTCCGACGGTTGCCGGGGTTGGTTTGCCAATGGTGACGGGGGATCGGGCCCGTGTCATATTCGACGCAAACGACGCGTCGAGTTACCTTGTTCGAGCCGAATACAGCGTCAACAGCGGTGATTGGCTCCCGGTCTATGCCGACGACGGCATCTCGGATAGCCCCAGGGAAAGATATACGATCGACATCCCGGTAAAAAATCCTGGCGAATATGCGGTCACCATCCGCGTATTTGACGTGAACGGAAATGCCGGAAATGCCCGGGTTATTGTGAAAAAATGATCCTGTCCTTGCGGAATTAAAATGTCACTTCGGCCAAACAGTGTTGCGGTCATCACCGGTGCATCATCAGGTATCGGCCGGGCGTTGGCGATCAGGTTGGGTCAGGAGCCGGTAGCCAGTATCGCAATCGCCGATATTGACGAAGCCGGCCTAAACGAGACGGCCAAAATGCTTGAGACCTTTGGCGTCCGCGTTTCAACGCATGTGGTGAATGTCGCCGAATTAGACAGTGTCATAAAGTTAGCTGACGACGTTCAACGACAGCACGGTCGCGTGACGCATCTTGTAAACAACGCCGGAGTCGGACTTATAGGCACATTCGAACAGCTTTCGCTCGAAGATTTTGAGTGGCTAATGTCGATTAATTTTTGGGGCGTAGTTTATGGCTGCAAGGTGTTTATGCCGATCCTCCGGGAACAAGAGTCGGCGCACATCATAAATATTTCGAGCGTCTTTGGCCTCATTGCTCCGCCGGAACAATCGGCTTATTGTGCGGCAAAATTTGCCGTTCGCGGTTTTACCGAAAGCCTCCGACACGAACTTGCCGGTTCCAACATTTCGGTCTCGTCAGTGCATCCCGGCGGAATAAAAACCAACATCGCACGCAACTCGAAAGTTGGCACCGGAGCGGCGGACGAATGGAAACAGCAGGCCGCGAAATTCTTTGATAAAGTTGCCAAGACGCCGCCCGATAAAGCGGCTGAGGTCATCGTCAAGGGAATCAAAAACCGTGAGCCGAGAATTTTGATCGGCAAAGACGCGACAGCGATCAGCCTTATCTCACGGCTTTTTCCAAGAAGCTATCTGGCAATTTTGGAGCGCCTGGCCGGTCATAAAATGAGCCTGCGAAAGAAATAGCTAAATAGATCTTAGCTGATCGAGATTTATAAAATCGATCCTGTCCCTTGCGAGAAATTCTTGAAGCGGGCCATCATCCGTAAATACCAGATACAGACCTTTTGATAGTATCGTAATTGCTGTATCTGAAAGCCCGATTTTTAGGAATGCATTGTTATTTGAAAGAGAACGACTATCGGTCGTGACCTCAAGGGATAGTGAGATAAATCCGCGTAAAGCGGTATGCAACTCAAAGTCATTCCCCAACAAATTGCTCACTTCAGTTAAAACATGGGGTGTCGTAACCTTAACATCGAAGTGATCGATAAACTTTTCAACTCGGCTAAAATCGTCTTCGGAATATTTTGAGGTTCGTCGATGACTTCTAATTCGAGCGATGTCGAGGCTTCCCACAACGTACAAAATGGCTAAATTGGCATCAATAAGAATGCCTTTATCCTTATATTTGGCGATCACACGCGAAATGTATGTATTCATGCAGCTTCGCGTCTTTCGGGAGCCCAATCTTTCATAGCCGTAATTTTGGTGTTCTTTCGGTCAATAATTATGCGTTTATGGACTCGCTGGCCCAGAATGCCTAACACTTGCTGCAACTGATTAGGTTCGGAAACTCTACGGAAATAACTGAGGGTTACGGTTGCCTGGTCGCCTTCAATAATTATCTCTTCAACTTCAAGACCTTGGAGATCTCCGTTTAATTCGATAAGGAATTTGGTAGCCAAATCCGAAATCTCTTTAATCTCTAGAGCGTCTCTTTTCGCTATTTTGTCAATATCGATCATAGTTTTCCTCTACTTTTTCGGCAGCGTCATCGTTTGGCCTTCTTTATCCAATTCGAGATGCCGCGTGGTGTTGTCGGTCACGCTTCCGGGGGCCAAATCACCGGTTTTGTAGCGAGATTCGGGAGCGGCCCACTCGGTCTGTTGCGGCGGAAGGGCAGGTTTTTTCGAGCTCGAAATCTCACTCTTATTTATCTCGGGAACATAAACATTTTCGCCTCTTTCCGCCCGTCGGAGCTGCATATATTGGGCAATCCCGGAACCGATCGATCCGAAGGCAGGAATAAGCATCCAGAACCACCATGTACGGCCCATAGCGGTAAATGCGAGAGCGATCGAGATGATCAGAAACGCAACGCCGGTAAAGATCTTGGTAATCGCCCCTTCCCAGTGTATGGGTTTTCCCTTGTGATTTACGAGCTTGCGCGATTGAGGTTTTGCCGCCAGAGAGCCGGAAACATTGCCAAGATCGGTGCCGCAGCTTCGGCAGAATTTTCCTTCCTCGGGATTTTGACCGCCACATTTTGGACAAAACATATTATTTATCTTCCTTTGACCGCTGTCGTCTCGCTTCAAAAAGCACTACGCCCGCGGCGACCGAAACGTTCAGGGAATCTATTTTTCCATACATCGGAATTTTTACCAAAACATCGCAGTTTTCGGCTACAAGCCGATGTAGTCCGCCGCCCTCGCCGCCCAGCACCAGGGCCGTCGGTCGCGTCCAATCCCAGTCTGTGTAGTTGGTTTCGGTATCCAGGCTGGTGCCCACCACCCAAATATTCTGTTTTTTTAATTTCTCGATCAGCCGGTTTAGATTTGCCGTCTTTGCAACTTTTACATATTCGATCGCACCGGCCGACGATTTTGCGACCGAATCCGTCAGGCCGACAGCACGGCGTTCCGGAATAATTACTCCATCAACGGCGGCGCATTCGGCGACGCGTAGAATCGCTCCTAGATTGCGCGGATCCTCAACTCCGTCGAGGATCAGCATCAGAGGCGTGTCGGCCGGGTTGTCGATGATCTCGTCGGTCGAGACATAGTCAGCCGAGGCAATAAATGCGACAACGCCCTGATGGTTTACACCCGAATCGAGATGTTTTGCAAAATTGTCTCTTGGTACTCGGTTCCAGGCGATCGACCGCTCGCGGCACAAATCGATGATCTCGGACAGGCGATGTTCTCTTGATCCGTCAGCGATCAGGACCTTGTCAATGCGGCGGTTGTCGGCCCGCAGGGCCTCGAGTACCGGCAATGCCCCGTAAACGAGAGTTGTCGACGAAACCGATTTTTTGACTGCCGGGTCATTTCGCTTTGGAGCGCGTTCCGGCACGTCGCGTTTGAGATCGCGTTTTGACGGTTCACGGTCACGGTGATTAAACTTTTGCCCCTTGTTTCTCATAATAGATGCCATTGTAACCGCGAAAATTTTGTGAATTGCTGAATATTATCTGCCGACGTCACGCTGCCAAAACCGCTCTTTCCCACGCCAACCCTTGTCATTCCCAACGAATCTCTGCGAGATTCAACTTCCCAGACCGAGCCAAGTGCAAATCGGACTGAGGGATAAGTGTCAATAACGCGGGCGTCCGGAGCAAAATCCTTTAATTTCGCGATCAATGTCGTAAGGTTTTTGCTGGCAAGCAGTCCCATTTCGGCGCCGAGACACGAGAAATCAAATCCGGTCGACTGAATACGAAAACCGATCGGTTCATCGTTTTTATACAGATCAACCACCGCCTCATCGGACGATGTGGACGATTCATTAATCGACAACGCGCTGGATTTGCGGCGTCGCTTTTCGAGCGAATCAATCCGGCTTTTACTGACGACACCGATAACGACCAAGGCCAATTCTTTAGCCTCGATGTCATGCGTCCGGCCGCTATTAAATTCGGACAAACGTATCATGTCATCCAAGATTTTTACCGAGTTTAGACGACGCGGAAATGTCTGAGCATTGAGATCGAAATCGCTCACGACAGAGCATTTTAGTCCCATTCCTTCGATGGCGGTCTTTAGCGTCCCGGCCTCGCGTTCACTTTCGACGCGCCGAATGGGAAGCGGGCTGCCGGATTCGGAAATTGCTCTGATATTTTCCTCGTCGAGACCCAATTTCCGCGCCACTTGTGCCAAATCAATCTCTCCGGATATTCCGCAGAGAATAAGGTTATAGCCACGTTCCCAGGGTTCAAGTACACGACCCGCGACGTTGACCTCGGCGGGAGATTCAATCCCGGACTCGATCTCGGTTCCACAGTAAATACATTTTGGACGATTGGGCGGATTTAGTCTGGAGCAGCCGCCACAAGTCAGCATTTCCGATGGAGCAAAGGCGATGTTTTCCGTCTGAATCAGCGGGTCAAACACGACTTCATGGTCACTTGATTTGTCAGTATTTTCAGCCATTTTATCGCTACAGAAAAATGAATGTTAGCATTTTCGTTCCCAAAATGCTTGACCGTTCTATTCGTGAAGGGCAAACTAGAACTAGCATTTTTTCGAAGACGAAGATAATTATATTGATTGGCAGAGGCATTTTATTCGTATTTTTTATTAAAATAATGACGGTTTTGTTCGAATCTGGATATTAATTGACCATGAGATCCTATCCTTTTTTACTTCACCAATTTTAATCTCTGCCGCTACTCAGAACTTGTCCGTCACTTTGGGAATTTGCCTCGATTTTCTCGTAGTTTGAGGTGTACCTAATGCAATTTGACTCGACAACTGGCGCCACTTGGCAGTTTGGCCATCGTGGCCGCGTAGCCGTTTTTATCGACGGCAACAATTTGTTCCACGCGGCCCGGTTTCACAATATAGACATTGATTATAATAAGCTGCTCCGGCTGCTTTTGGGCGATGGCCGACTGTTGCGCGCATTCTTTTACACGGGTGTCGATGTCGGCGCCGAACGGCAGCAGGGATTTTTGCTCTGGATGCGGCGAAACGGTTTCCGCGTCATTCAAAAGGAACTAAAAACGTTTTATGACGGCACTCGCAAGGCAAATTTAGACGTCGAGATCGCGGTCGATATGCTGAGTTTGGCCGGCAGGTATGACACAGCGGTACTGGTTTCGGGCGACGAAGATTTTGTTTATGCCGTAAATGCGGTCGCCTATAAAGGCTGTCGCGTCGAGGTGGCCGGATTTCGCTCGAATACCGCACCACGATTGATCGATGTCAGCGATTTTTTTATCGATCTCGGAGATATAGCCGATATAATCAGGAAAGATATTTCGCAATCAGGCGAATATGACATCCCATCGTTTGTTCCGCCCGGCGAGACGACCGACGCTCCCAACCGTTCTGATTATAAAAAAGTCGGTCGCCCTGAGCATTTTGATGACGATTATTCCGATGCTGACAGTGACGATCGTTCCGACATTAGGAGTATCAGGGACGAACTATGAAGCTTTTTACGGTAAACGAAGCTAACTCGCTGCTACCGTTAGTTGCGCCAAAATTATCCGAGATCCAACGTCTCTATGTCCTAATTGAGAGTTTTCGCTCTGAGGCCCGAGCGGCCGCCGGAGCTTCGGGTTTCGGCGGCGGTATGCAAGGCGGATCCGGATACGTTAAGACGCTTTATAAAGTGGGAAAATTAACAACTGAGATCCATGAAGACGGGATCGAGATAAAAGATCCAACCATTGGACTTATCGACTTTCCGAGTATGCGGGGCGGACGGGTGATCCTGCTTTGCTGGAAGCTCGGCGAAACTGAAGAATTAGCCTGGTGGCACGAAACTGACGGCGGTATTGCCGGTCGCCAGCCGTTGTAACTGACCAAGCTGATTTCCACAAGTTACATCGTTTTTCCACAACTAACGAAATACTCAAAAAAAAATCGAAAAGTTTAAAGGTTTGTGCGCTTTACTGTTGACGACTTAAAGTAAATCTTGATATTATCAGCTAGTTTTTAGTTGTTCCCGTTACAATTTCAGGTCAGATTACATGCAATCCTATGAACTGCCCAGTATGTGATCGGAGTTTAGCCCCGACCCTCTCAATTTGTCCTAGCTGTGGTGCCATGATGAATGACACCGTGCGCGAGGAACTTCAAACTAAAATAACGTCCGGGCGTCTGACGCCCCGCGTCGAGATCAAGGCCGAGCCAATAGCGGAACCAATACCTAAAAGGATGGAATATAAGATGGCGGTCGGGATGTCCAATCGAATGAGCCAGCCACCGCAATCACAGTCCGCGTCGCCCGTTAAGGCGTCTGATTCGTCAGTCAAATCGACTCCGCCGGCAAAGGCAACACCGCCGCCGGTCAGGATAGCTCCCCCACCCGTCAAAAGAATTGAGACCGCAAACCTGACAGCCTCAAAAACGAGCCCGACGCTGGTGGGTTTTCAAAACAAAAATGCAACACTGCCCGACTGGCGGATCCAGTTGCAGAATGCGGTTCAGCGGCGAAAGGGCCCTCAGCCGGTCGAAGCTATAGCCGAACACTCGACGGACAAGACGGCACCAAACTCGACAGAAGGGGGAGCGTCGCTAAAGGCCGAAGTCGTTCAGCGGGTCGAACCGCCGAGGACTGAGACCGAAATAACGGATCCCATAGTCGCAAGCGCGATGCAGCGAATTGCCGATTCGCGAAACAAGTTTCTGGACGCCGGCAAAGCGGAAAAAAAAGCTCCGATCGCCCGGCCAGTTCCTCTTAAACCATATCCATTTGACGTAGTTTCGACGGCCAACGTGCCAAACTCGACACAATCGCCGGGCCGGGTCGGCACTCAGGCAAAACCGACATTGGTCAATCCTGACGCGGGCGAAAAACGAGACACGAATAAATTACCGCCTATTGTCGTTGCAAAAGAAACGAAGATCGAAATCTACGAACCTTTGTTAAATGAAAATGAAATCGGCTCGTTGCCGGCGGAATTTGCGGAAATAAAGCGGATCCGCATAAAGGCCGACGCTTCGGATGTCGACGAGACAGACCTTGTCGACGATCAAACGGAGGAGATTGAGGATCTCGCTCAATTTTCGATGCGATTTGGCGCCGGACTTTTCGATCTAATAATTGCGGGCTTTACGAGTTTTGTCCTCCTCTCACCGATCGCGTTTACGATGGGCCAGTGGTTTACCACGGCCGGTTTGCTGGCGTTCGCCGGTGTTGCAGCGATCCTAATGTTTCTATATATGACCGTTTGTCTCGGCTTTTACGGCAAGACGCTCGGGATGCGGCTTTTCTCGCTGGAGCTGGTCGATGCTGTTGGGAACGAATATCCAACACTTCACCAAGCGGCAGTTAGCTCATCGGTATTTATTCTCTCGCTGGTATTTGGCGGAGCCGGATTTTTGACCGTTTTCTTTAACGAGGAAAAACGGGCCGCCCATGATTTGTTGTCGGGCACCATTCTTGTTAGAGAGTTTTAAGTTATTGCCTTAGAGCAAATTATATAAGTCCAGAGTTTTTATGCTTTGGGCTTTTCTTTTTTCGAACGTAAACTAACTTTCGTGAACGACCCAGAACTAGAACAAATTCGAAAGGAAATTGAGGCCGCTTTTATCGGGCGCCGCTATGGGAAGGTGTTCCCGTTATCGGGAACTTCGATGGCGATCGATTTTCATCCGCATAACGCCGTCTATTTATATATCGATCACGACCCGAAGGTCCGCACGGCCTATTTGATCCGCCGCCGGTTAAAGGAACTTGAGCGGGCGTCGATTCACGCGTCGCCGTTTGTTATCGGGATGCGGAAAATATTGACCGGACGCGAGTTGACCGCCGTTAATAAATATCAAGATAAAAAGGTTTTGGTATTAGAGTTCGCGGCATCCGTTGACAAGGAACGGTTAGAACTCGTTATACAGATCGGCGGAAAGGTTCCGAACGTATTTGTTACCGCAAAGGAAAAAATGATCGTCGCGGCCGCCCGCGAGGTTACAGAAACTGGACAAAAATTTGGCGACGAATACGTCGCGCCAGCGGAATCGGATAATACCGATAAGCAAGTTCGCGAACTACATGACAAGACATTGTCGGACCTTCTCGACGAAGAGGGCCAAAACGAGAACGCCGCCCATAGATTTAATATCGTTGCCGTTGCGGCCCGCAAAAAGATAAATGCAGAGATTTCGAAACGGAAAAAGCTATTAAAAAATCTTGAGGGCGATCTGATAAGCCACGGCGATTCCGAACAGTGGAAGCGATTTGGCGACCTATTGCTCGCGAATATAGCAAACCTTCGTCGCGACGGTGACCGTGTGATAGTCACGGATTATTTCGATCCGGATCTGGCGGATGTCACAATTGCCGTTGATGCAAATCAATCGCCAACAGAGGCGGCGGAGAATTATTTCAGGCGTTATGCCAAAGCCCGTAACGGAGCCGTCTCAATCTCAAAACGGATGACTGCGGTTAGATCTGAGCTCTCGAATCTCGAACAAGATCGGGAGCGACTAGAAGCGGCCATCGAGGCCGCCGACGAAAACACCCTGTTGGAATTTATTCCCCCCAAAAAAGCTCAGCCTTTGCCCGGTAGGCAAAAGGAGAAAAGCGTCGAATTCAAAGGCGCGAGGTCATTTGTTTCGTCGGATGATTTTGAGATCCTGGTTGGCAAAAAAGCGAAAGACAACGATTATTTAACTTTTCGAGTAGCAAAATCAATGGATCTCTGGCTTCACGCGGCCGATTATCCAGGCTCGCATGTGGTGGTCCGGAATCCGAACCGCAAAGAAGTACCCGTCAGAACTCTGATAGAGGCGGCCCAACTCGCCGCTTTTTACAGCGACGCACGCGAAAACCCCAAGGCAGCTGTCAATTACACTTCTAAAAAATTTGTAAATAAGCCAAAGCGGGCGGCACCGGGTTTAGTCAGCCTGGCGAGCTTTAAAACAATCCTGGTCCAGCCGCAGATCGGAGAGGTAAAGCAAAATAAGCCCTAACAAGAAAACCTTCTATTGACATTACTCAGCCATAGTTTTCTCAAGCGTAGTTTTCATCGAATCGATGATCCGCTGTCCACCGCCGATAAAAACGCCGCGCAGATGGCCTTCGCGGTCCACTAAAAGTGATTGAGGTACAACCTGCTGTTTTGTGATCTGATAAAACTGCCCGGTCGCCGAGTTTGGGCTGCGGGCGAGTGTGTAGTTGAGTTTCATTTTCTCGGCAAAAGTTTTGATCTCTTCGACGGTTTCTGGCGTTCCACTGCCGTCGCCTATATTTAGACCGATAACTTCAAAACCTTTTGGGCCATACTCTTCTTGCATTGCGATCAAATGCGGCATCTCAGCACGGCACGGGCCACACCAAGTGCCCCAGATATTAAGCAATAAAACCTTGCCTTTGCGATCTGAGATCTTAAAGGTGCTGCCATCCAACAGTTCCATTTCCGATTCGGCGAGGCCGGAGGCAAGCTTTGGGTAGATCGATGACTTGCTTGTCTCGCCCGTGTTGCTGGCTGCCGGGTCGCCGGTGCCTGTATTCGTTTGGGCCAAATTTGATTCCGATGCATTCCCACAACCTGTGAGACTCGATAAAGCGATACTAAAAATAATAAATAGGGCAAGATTGAATGTAATTGTTTTCATAAGGTCTGGTCGTCTGAAATGATCTTCGCGTTGAATACGTAATAATACAAAATCTATGGATCATTGTCAGTTTCATCGAAACGTCGTACTGAATATTCAGCCTAATCTCATACTTATTCCGAGCATTCCGTGGTCGCCGAGACGGGCGTACAATCGACTAGATTTCCATTAGTGCATTCGTGGCAAAAAAGAAACAGCCACGAATGCACTAATAATGGGCGAATGCTTTGTCGCCAGTGGTTCTTAATAACAGAGACTGACGTATAAACCGGTGTTTAAAAGAGAAGTGCGGCTCGAGTTCGGGAACTCGGGCCGCAATTTATCAGATAGGCAGTGCTGTGGGCCTCGCGGAGTAGAAGGCAAAAGGCGGATTTTCAAATGGCAGGGCAATGTGCCGAATGAACAAACTCCTCCGCGTAAGTTTAGTTCGCCGGCACGGGAACTTTTTCGTGTTGAAAGCCGAGACCGATCCGCCGAGATTCGCGCTCGATGACTTTGGGATCGGTTTTCAACGAATGAATTTCTTCTTGCAGCGCCAGATTCTCATCCATAAGATTTTGGATCCGGCCGGCAAGCTGTGTGTTTAGATCAGCCTCGTCGCGGGCCGCAGTAAACGCACGAAAATTGATAGAGATTAATAACATTCCAAAGATTGATGTGACAATGAGGAACGAGAGCCACCATGGAGCCGTTCGGCCTTTCGCCTTTGCCGTCGAGCGGCGCTTGCGTGTAACAGCGGATCTTTTCACAGAAGAACTGCTGTCGTGCGAATTATCCGAGTAAATATTTGCGGCCTTGCTCAAGTAAATCCTCCAGATCGTCTGCGTTCTCGCTCTCTGCGTATATCCTAACCATCGGCTCCGTACCCGAGGGTCTCATCAGCATCCAGGCGTTGTTTTCGAATAAGAACTTTACGCCGTCGGTGCGGTTAATATTTTCAACTTTTCGCCCGCCGAGTTCGGTGGGCTCTTGTGCAAGCTTTTCTCTAAGCTTATCGGCTACTTCGTCCGTTAACTTTAGGCCAATTCGGCCGGATTCAAGTTTTCCGACGCGGCGGTAAAGCTCATTTAACTGTTCTGTCAAACTCGCTTGTCGAGCGGCGACCGCTTCAACCGCCAATAAACAGGCCAGAATGCCGTCCTTTTCAGGATAATGGCCCCGAATCGAAAGTCCCGCGGATTCTTCGCCGCCAAGGATAATTTCATCTCGATTTATCAATTCGCCGATAAACTTAAAACCCACCGGCGTTTCGTAGAGTTTTAAATTTCGCTCGCTTGCGACCCTGTCAACCAGATGCGAAGTTGCTACGCTGCGTGCTACTCCGTTCGTCCAGCCACGGCTCTCGGCCAGATAATCTGTCAATAACGCGATCAACTGATTTGGCGTGATAAACTCGCCGCCCGCATCAATTACACCAAATCTGTCACCATCCCCGTCCGTCGCGATCCCAAGTGTCAAATCGTTGCCCGCGACCGTCGCTCTCAATTCGTCTAGGTGGCTTTCGCCTGGCTCGGGTGACTTTCCTCCGAAGGTTACGTCACGCCAATCATGGATCGTTTCAACCTCTAAACCGTGATCTCGTAGGCATTTATCGAGGTATCCGCGGCCTGTTCCCCAGAGGGCGTCGTATGCATAACGGCCGTTGCCTGCGGCGATGACGTCAAAACGTATCTTAAGTTTCAAATCGTCCAAATACGCCGGTCGAGGATCAAATTCAATAACCGACCCGCCTGCCGCGTCCTCCGCAGACCACTTATTAACGATACCTTCTTCGATCTGCTTTGTGATCTCAGGCAATGCCGGAGCTCCATCGCTGGTCGAGAATTTTATCCCTTGATACTCGGGCGGATTGTGCGACGCCGTAAAATTCATCCCGCCCGCAGCAGAGCGGCTACGGATCGCATGAGAGATCGTTGGTGTCGGAGTCGGCCCAGTACACTGCAAAACAGCAAATCCTTTTCTGGACGCGATATCGGCAGCGACAGAAGCAAACTTTTCGCCCATAAATCGCGAATCGTTTCCGATGATCATGGATTGTTTGCTGTCCGGGTCATTAGTTTTCAAATATCTACAAATGGATTCGGTGACAAGTCTCACATTTTCAAATGTGAATTCGTCCGCGATTATGGCTCGCCAACCCGATGTTCCAAAGCGTATGGACATATTTGCAAATCCGGAACATTCCGAGTCAATTACTGAACATGTAGGCGTCCCTCAAAATAAGATCTCTAGATAATCGACGTAAATTGTACTTAAAACTGTTTTCGATCCAATTTCCCGTGAAGTGTATGAAATTTAACATAGTATTAATCACCTGTAAAGCAAAAATACGAGGGGCGTACATGCTAATAAACTCAACAAGATACACTGATATATTTAAGTAAAGCATTACTATCTTGTTTAAGTGTGTACAGAATATGTACGTATTTCTTAATGAATTTATAACTAGTTGGAAATAAGCATGTTAAGTGGCAAGTGTATGGGGTTTGCCGTGCGGATCGAGGTGCAGTAGAAATGAGGTTAAGCGCCACGTTAAGCGCGTTTTCAACTGGACAATCTTAGGTATTCATTCCATTCATTAATAGCGTCCGGTGTGTGTCAAAATATGCCGGACACGCGTTCGCTGGGACTTGCGTGTCAAAAGGCTACACTATGTGAACGTCGGAATAGGCATTAACCGGGGTGTAAGATGTTGTAAATAAAGAAGGTAAGTGGGGTAGCGTAAATCCTTCGCTGTGGCACAAGCATTGCTACTACTATAGAGTTATATTTCAGGTTGCCTGGATCCGATCTCTTCCAGTTACAATTAGGCGGTCTGATCGATAAAGTTAATATCTGTTAGGAGAATCACAATAAAATGAGGCCAATCAAACATTTTGAAAAAGGATTGACATTCGTCGCTAAAGGCGTTTTCGGGGCTATTAAGTCCGTCAACCAGTTCAAACCAAATCCATCGTTCATACCCAAGTGGTCAGATAAACCGCTCTTAAAATCGTGGCAGAAATCGAAGCCGACCTTAGGCTTTCCGCGTATGACAGATTCGCTCTGTCCGAACTGCGTTATCGAAGCACGTGAATCGATCCTCAGCGGCGAGAACGAGGTGTCGATGCTTATCAATGATAAGGTCGGCGAGATCAAGGCTCAAATTATCGAACGCGACAATCAGGTGTGGATGATCAAAGATTGTCCGACACACGGCCATTTCGAAGACATGATGGCGATCGACGCCAAGTTTCTCCAGCATATTGAATCGCTGTTTCCGGGCCGCGATATCGAGTCGCATAACGACGAAAAACTTCACAATCACGGAACCTCGTCGGTCAAATACGGCCGTGGAGCTGTTTTGACCGTCGATCTGACAAACCGCTGCAACATGATGTGCGATCCATGCTTTATGGACGCCAACCAGGTTGGGTTTGTCCACGAGCTTTCGATGGAAGACGTCAGCGAGATTCTCGACAACGCCATCCAGATCAAACCGCGTCGTCAGATGTCGGTTCAGTATTCGGGCGGAGAGCCGACATTGTCGCCTCACTTCCTAGATGCGGTGCGTTATGCTCGTAAAGTTGGTTACAACTCGGTACAGGCCGCGACCAACGGAATTGAGTTCGCAAAATCGAAAGAATTTTGTAAAGAAGCTGCTGAGGCTGGATTGAGATTTGTATATCTGCAGTTCGACGGTATCGGCAACGATGCTAACTCGCACCGCCAGATCGGCACTCTTTTCGAT
>JBGTCS010000514.1:0-2287 GCA_041748715.1 Pyrinomonadaceae bacterium
AGGCAGCGGGATGCCGTCGGTATTCCACGGAAAAATGCCTTTTAGATAGGCTTCGCGAACGTTGGCGATGGTGAGCGGCGTTCCGAATGAGACAACGTCGTGCGACCGGAACAGATAGTCTCCGATCACGACCCATTCGGGGTATTCAAATGTTTTTGGATCGGGAAAGGCGGCCATAAGAAAGTTTTACCACAGCGAACACAGAATCATATCAGGCAGTTAAACCACGGATCAGGCAGTTAAGCCACAGAGAACACAAAGGGCACAGAGAAAATTGGCAACTCAGCAACCTGCTTAATATCTCCGTGCTCTCGGTGTTCTCTGTGGCGATCTACCCCCTAGACGATTTTCAGCTTCCATTTCCCGCGTTTGAATAGCAAAGCTGAGGTCACGGCCAGCAATGAAAAGGCCAGCGTGATCGCCCAAAAAACTCCCTGCGGGCCCATTTCGAGTTTATAGGCAAGGACGTAGGCCAGCGGTATCTCAAACATCCAAAAGATAATAAAGTTGAGCCACGTCGGTGTGACCGTGTCACCGGCTCCGTTGAACGAGCTTTCCATGACCATCCCGAGCCCGTAAAACGCATAGCCGTAACCTACGATCCGCAGGCCGTCGCGGCCATACTCGGCAACGTCCGGATCGGTTGTAAATATGCTGATCACCAGATCGGGAAACACGACGAAAAACAGACCGGCCAGCCCGAGCAAAGCCGCATTGATGCCGCTCGCCAGCCAGACCGAACGCTCGGCCCGATCCGGTTTTCCGGCCCCGAGGTTTTGCCCGACCAATGTCGCTGCCGCATTTGCCAGCCCGACCGCCGGTAAAATTACGAAGACAATCACGCGCAAACCGATCTGATAACCGGCAACCGCGACGGTTCCAAAACCCGCGATGATAACGACCAAGCCGGTCCAGCTCGCCGTCGCGATGACAAATTGCAAAACAGCGGTTGATGAAAGCCGAACGAGGCTCCAAAGCAATTTGGGATCAACTTTCCAATGCTGCCTCCGGATCTCGATCCGACCGCCGTTGCTGCGTGCAAATAGAGCCCATGCCGCGTACGCAACTCCGGTGCCCCGGCCGATCACGGTCGCGACAGCCGCCCCGGTAACGCCAAGTTCCGGAAAGAAAGCGATGCCGAAGATAAACAATGGATCAAGAATAATGTTTAATCCGTTCGCAATGATCAGCACGCGGAGCGCGATCGCCGCATCGCCTGCACCTCGAAAGATCGCGTTCAATAAAAACAGAAAAACGATCACGCCGTTCGTGCCGTACATTATCCGGGCAAACGGAGTTCCGAGCTCGATCACGCTCTGCTCGGCGCCCAGCAGTCTGAGGATGTCGGCTGCAAATATCACCCCGGCCACACCCATTAGAACCGAAACAATGACTCCGAGATAAATAATATGAGCCGCGCTCCGTGCCGCGCCATCCATATCTTTTTCGCCGGTCCGGCGTGCAACTGTCGCAGTCGCCCCAATGCTCAACCCGATCGCTACGGCATAGACCAGGACAAGAACCGATTCGGTTAAACCAACCACCGCGATCGCTTCGGCCCCGAGTTTGGCGACAAAAAACGTATCGATGATGGCAAATAGAGCCTCCATCGACATCTCAAGTATCATCGGTATGGCGAGAATAATAAGCGCAACAAGTATCGACCCTTGTGTAAAGTCCCGCTTTGACCCGACAAACGACTCGCGCACCACCGCCCAAAATGAATTATCGACCGTCTCCGCTGACGGAGTTTCAATATTTATAGACATAAAGAAATGATGTTTTTGATCAGTAACGAACAACGCACCGAGAGGTGCTGGAAACGCACAGTCGAGCGAAAGTGTCCGCCCAATCGAACATTAATTTTGAGGCTTACTTAGCGGATGGCCGGTTTCATAGTTTTTGAAATATAGCACAGCCAAATCCTGAAACGCAATCAGGGCGGTCTTGCATCTAGTCCGTAATGGCTGTCAGAATAGGACTGTCAGCATTTTTTGCTTTTTAAGGCGGGGTGTTTATGAGAAAAGATGATCGACACGCAGTCATGCGAGCTATATTGATTAGATCGGTTTTTTGCGTCGCGTTAACGCTGGTAAATACTTTTACAATATTTGCCCAGGCGATAGGTGACGAACGGTTTCTGTCGATGGTTGCCGTTATTTTGATTGGGGACGGTGAAGGAGTTGTTACACGAATCGCTCCAGGGGTTGCCGTGAACACCTCGGGAGTGTTTTTGGTTCCGAATCATGTGCTAAAGGATGTTAAAGAGCTGCAAGTGCGTTTGAAA
>JBGTCS010000515.1:0-10007 GCA_041748715.1 Pyrinomonadaceae bacterium
CGAAAACATCTAGAAGAAAAATTCCGACAATCGCACAAGATGGAGGCCATTGGGTTGCTGGCCGGCGGTATCGCCCATGATTTTAATAACCTATTGACCGCGATCGCCGGCTACAGCGAATTAACGCTTAGAAAAATGGAGCCGGATAATCCGCTGCGGCACAATATTAACGAGATCAAAGATGCGGGTGACCGAGCGTCGGCACTGACGAGTCAACTGCTCGCCTTCAGCCGCAAACAGGTCTTAAATCCCCGCGTTCATAATCTCAATTCGGTCATTTCCGATATCGAGCGAATGCTGCGCAGAATAATCAAAGAGAGTATCGAATTTCGCACCATTTTAGATCCTAACCTGCAAAACATTAAAGCGGACCCAGGTCAGATCGAACAGGTGATAATGAATCTCGCGATTAATGCACGCGACGCTATGCCGCTCGGTGGCACCCTCGTTATTGAAACTCAAAATGTGACGCTGTCTGAGATCGAGGCGGCTGACCGGCTGAATATCGGGCCGGGCAGTTATGTAAAAATGACCGTCACGGATAACGGCCAAGGAATGGATGAAGACACAATAAATCGTATGTTCGAGCCATTCTTTACGACCAAAGATTCAGGTAAAGGTACGGGGCTCGGCCTTTCGACTGTATACGGTATCGTCAAACAATCCGGCGGCGATATCGCCGTCAGCAGTGAACTAGACAGCGGCACGGCGTTTGAAATTTATCTACCCGGCGTCAATCGTCCGGCCCAGGCCCAAAAATGGCCCGAAAGTACCGGAGTGTCGCCCAATGGACACGAGACAATTCTATTGGTCGAAGACGAAGAGATCGTTCGAAATCTGATCCGCGAAATCCTAGTTAGCAGTGGCTACACTGTTCTTGAGGCTGAGAGCGGCCGGGTGGCGTTATCTATCTGCGAAACACATCCTGATAAGATCGACTTGCTCGTAACAGACGTTATTATGCCAAAAATGAGCGGGCTCGAGCTCAGCGATCGCGTGGTCAAGGTCTCACCGGGCATAAAAATCCTCTTTATGTCGGGTTACACCGATGATTCAATTGATGACAGCCGTTTAACTGAAATGGACCGCTCGTTTATCGAGAAGCCCTTTACACCGGACGATCTGGCCAGAAAGATTCGGGAAACACTACGGTCGTGAGTCTGACTATCGCTTCTGACTCTTAGTTTTTCTCGTCGATTTGGCGCGGAATGTAGTTTTGGCCTTTAGAGCCGCGAGTTTGCCAAACTCGGCCGCTTTGATAGGTTTGCTGTAAAGAAATCCTTGCCATTCGTCACAGTCGGAATGACGCAGGAAATTCAACTGGTCTTCGTTCTCAACGCCCTCGGCTACAACTTTTAATCCCAGATTATGAGCAAGCGTGATCACTGCGTTGACCAGCGCCGCGCCGTTCGAACTCGTGGTCACATCTCGGACAAACGATCTATCAATCTTTAACACGTCGATCGGTAAATATTTTAAATATCCGAGCGACGAGTGTCCGGTCCCGAAATCATCGATCGATATCTGGATCCCGGTCTTTCTCAGATCGTTAAGAATCGAAATGGCATCATCCGTATTGTTCATCAGGGAACTTTCCGTGACTTCTAGGTTGAGGAACGTGGGGTCAAATCCCGTTTCTTTTACGATACGATTTATCTGGGTTGCGAGATCCCGCTGTTGAAATTGGCATGGCGACAGGTTTACCGCGACTCGCAGCGGAAGTCCCTCGTCGTGCCAGAGCTTGCTTTGGAGGCAGGCGTTTCGCACGACCCATTCGCCGATCGGCACTATAAGTCCAGTTTCCTCGGCGACCGGTATAAAATCGACGGGTGACACAAGGCCCAGCTTTGGGTGATTCCATCGGATCAGAGCTTCCATCCCCACAACCCGTTTTGATCTGATGTCTATCTTTGGCTGGTAAAATAATTCAAACTCGTCCCGCTCCAACGCCCGGCGGAGATCGTTTTCCATCGCTAACCGGTCAACCGCTCTGGCGTGAATATCACAAGTGTAAAACTGATAATTATTGCCACCGAGCGATCTGGCCTCAGCCAGGGCAGCTCCGGCATTTCTGAGTAAAGTCGGCGAATCGCGGCCGTCAACGCCCAACTGGCAAATCCCGAGACTTACGGAAATAAATATCTCGTAATCGCCGACATTAAATGGTTCCTTGAACAGTTTCGACACGTATTCGGCGAATGCCGCGAGTTTTTTTTCATCTTGGCCTGTCAGCAAAAGGGCGAATTCATCCCCGTCGAAACGAGCTGCCAGAGCGCCTTTATCCGTTAAAGTGGCCAGGCGTTTTGCTACCTCTTTGATCAAACGTTCGCCGAGAGCGTGGCCTAATGTGTTGCGGACAGTTTTAAATCGATCAAGCGATACAAAATAAACGGCTATCTCTTGATTTGCATCAACCGCTAAACGCTTTGAGACTTCATCTTCGAAAAAGCTTCGGTTCGGCAGGCCGGTGAGAGTATCGTAATACGCCAAATACTTGAGGCGTTCGGTCCGTTCTGCAACCAGGAATTCAAGATGGTTCTCGTGTCGTCGCTTTGAAACCAGCAACGCCGCGTGTGCGATCGAGCGATCGACCGCCATCGAGACCTGGTCGATATCGAACGGCTTTTTGAGATAGTCAAAAGCGCCGCAGCGTATCGCCTCGATCGGACTGTCCATCGATTGATTTCCGCTAATGACCATGACGACCGTGTCCGGTGAAAGCTCAACAACCTTGGATACCAATTCGATCCCCGACATTCCGCCCATATTAATGTCGCTGATCACCAGGTCAAACGACTCGCTTTGGAGTCTGGATAACGCCTCCTCGGCTGAACCTACGGATACGCACTCATATTTCTCGCTTAAAATCGCAAACAGCAGCCCGCGAACCGACGGTTCGTCGTCGACTATCAAGATATTAGTCTTTGATACCGTTTCCATAGCGACAAAATACCACGGAACTCAAGCGAAGGCGATTTATCGAGAATATCCAGATTCAAAACGCATGGTCCCGAAATGTGATCTGTGATCAAGAATCCAGCATTTCCCGGACTTGTCCGGCCAGAGTATTAAATGTGAACGGTTTTTGAATAAAGTTTTCGCCAGCCGCGATCACGCCGTTCCTCAATACCGAATCGTCTGTATATCCCGACATATAGAGGACTTTGATACCGGGCCGCACGCCCGTTATGTGTTTGACCAATTGCCGCCCCGACATTTTCGGCATTACGACATCGGTGAGCAATAGGTCAAAATGCTTGTCGGATTTTTTGCATAATTCAAGAGCTTCGGCTCCGTTACGCGCCTCGACGACAGTGTATCCGCACGATTCGAGTATTTGTTTACTAAGCTTTCGGACGATCTCTTCGTCTTCGACCAAAAAAACGGTTTCTTTTCCTTTTAAATTCATTGATTCGCTAACCCCTTTAGTAATTGCGTCCGCCTCGGCATCGACCCGTGGCAAATAGATCTTGAATATAGTTCCCTGTCCAATCTCACTGTATACCCAGATATAGCCGCCTGACTGTTTTACGATCCCGTAAACCGTGGCCAATCCGAGACCCGTACCTTTTCCGACGGCCTTGGTGGTGAAAAACGGCTCGAAAAGATGTTCCAGGACTTCATCCTCCATTCCGGCACCTGTGTCGCTCACGGCCAGCATCACGTACGAACCTGGGTTCATGCGGGCATGTCGACCAGCATATTCTTTATCGAGTTCCTGGTTAGATGTTTCTATTGTTAACTTTCCCCCGTCGGGCATCGCGTCTCTGGCATTTACTGCCAAATTCATTATAACCTGAGTTAATATCGCCGGGTCCGCACGAACGGCGCCGAGCGCCGGTGAAAGCGAAAGTTCGAGATCAATATCTTCGCCGATCAGCCTCTGAAGCAAAGTTCCGGTTTCGGCGACTGTTTCATTAATATCAATGACCTTTGACTTGAGCACCTGACGACGGCTAAATGCCAACAGTTGCTGAGTCAGGACGGCGGAGCGGTCGCCGGCTTTTTTTATTTCTTCAATATTTTTGCGGATACCCTGCGGGTCGTTTTTGGGTAACTTGCGAAGCGTCAGATCGCTGTAGCCATTGATCGCGGTCAGCATGTTGTTAAAATCATGGGCGATCCCGCCGGCAAGCCTGCCTACGGATTCGAGCTGTTGTGATTGGCGAAACTGTTCCGCACGTCTCTGTTCCAACTCGATCAGTCGAACATTCTCGATGGCATTTGCCGTCAAATTTGCCGCCATACGCATGGCCGTCGCATGCTCCTCGGTGTAGGCCGATCTCTCGGAACTCAAAAGTTCGATGACACCAATGACCTCGCCCATAACTTTCATCGGAGCAACGATGGCAGACTGGGGCTGCACACCGACGCTTCCGTCTTTAATTAGAAGTGTCGCTGGTTCGGTTCCCAGGCTATTTTGATAATCGGCGAATATCAGTATCTCGCCCTGCTCCATCGTTTTCCCCACCGGTCCATCGCTAAAGAGGGTCGCGTTCAGAGCCGTGCTTTCGACCTCGTTGTCGTTGCACCAGAAATAGATCGGCTGGCGAAGTTTCTGATCTTTATCACAAAGCGATATATTCAGTCCCGAACACGGTACAGAATTTTTCGCAAATTCAATTATTGACTGAAAAACCGAGTTCAGATCACGTGCGCCGCCGAGTTGCTGGCCAAGAGTTGCCAAGCGTTCGAGGAGTTTTACATACTCGCATATGGCTCGCTGATTCGCTTCGGCCAATGCGGCCTCGGCGAGTTTGTTTTCGGTGATATCCACCATCACCCCGCGAAGACGAATATTATCCGCGTCGCTGCGATCTATCGTGACAATGTCATGAAGCCAAACAACACTCCCATCCGCCGCAATGATCCGATAATCAAATTCGTGATCCTCGAGACGCTCAGTCGCTTTGACACAGAAATCAATAATCGAGTCACGATCGTCGGGGTGGAGGCGAGATGCCCAGAAATCAGGTTCGTCGATCCAGCGGTCGACCGGATATCCCAGCAGGCGCTCGGCCTGTTTGCTGACAAATGAGAAATTAAGCGGGTCGGCGTCTGCCTCCCAAACGATGCCTTCGATAGAGTCGATCAGCGATTCGTATATCTGCTTTTGATATCGGAGGGCATTTTCGGCATTTCGCCGCTCTTTGGATTCAAGTAAAAGAGCCACCAGGTCGGCCATCGATCCGGCGAAATTCTGCTCGTCGAGCGTCCATTCGCGCTTCTGGCCGACGTTTTCAAAACAGATCACGCCGACCAGTTTTCCCGCAAGCCGAATCGGTATATCGAGCATTGCCGTGATCTGGTTGGTCGGTAAATATTCGCTGATAAATTCTGCCGTTCGCCTGTCGGAATATGCGTCCGAAACTACAATCGGGGCTCCCTTGCGCAAAAATTTGAAATAGGCGGGAAAATCGGCTCCTGTCAAAATGCCGGTCGTCGAATGAATGTCTTTGGACATCTCGTATAGATCAAGTGCTTCGATCCGGGATCGGTCATCCGAATATAACCACAGACTCGCCCTTTCGGTCTCTAAGGTCATGGCGGAGATCCGCGTGATCTCGCGAACTGCGTCATCGAATGAATCACCAAATATTTTTTGATTTTTATATAATTCCTTCAGAACCGAGTTCTGCCGCTGGAGCCGTGCTTGGCTTTCCCTCGGATCCTGTTGGGCAGCTCCGCTGCTCTCGATGCCGAGAACCTCGGCGCAGCATTCAAATAGTGCAACCTGGTCAAACGGCTTTTGAAAGTAATCGGTGGCGCCGCAGAACAGGGCGTCCTCAACAATCGACGAGGCTCTCGACAGATCGCCCACGACTATTATGGGAACATGCCGAATGTTTTTGTCGTGACGGACCCGACGGCAAACCTCCAGTCCATCGACACGGGGCGTCGCTAATTCTGCAATGATCAGCAACGGCGGATCAGCCTTGGCGATTTTTAACCCGTGAATTGCGTCATCCGATGCGAGCACACAATAACCTTCGTCTCTCATGAGGGTTGAGAAATGAGAAAATTGCGCCTTCTCGGCACTGATAAGGACAACTGTTTTATTACCTGTCATACGCGAGTCTCACTTTGATCGGCGGCGTCAGACGTAAACCGAAGGGGACTGAACAGTAAACTGAGACAATTCATCCGTCTGTCCGGTGGTCTGACGAAATATTGTCTCGAGACAAACCTCAACGATGTCTGGATCGAACTCTGATCCTGCTCGGCGTCGAAGCCATACGGCAACCTCCTCGTCAGTACACAAAAGTTCCGGGTTCCGGCCGGAATGTATTTCATCAAAAGCGTTTGCGACAGCCAGCACACGGGAGCCGAACGGGATCTTTTCGCCATCCAGCGAATCAAAATAACCGGTCCCGTCATAGTGTTCATGCTGATGGCGAATAATTGTCGCCACATCGTCGAGGGCGGGCACATTCGAAATAAAACGGACGCCGGCCTCAAAGCTGCTTCGCATAACGCGCTGCTGATCTATGGTCAGGACCGGATTATTGATGTTGATCTCGATAGGCGTTCTGACATTTACGATCTCATGCAGCAGCGATGCAAAGATCAGTTGTTCCAACTCACCGGGATCCATGTTGAATTGATCGCCAATAAGTGCCGCGTAGTTCGATGTCCGTCGACAATGATCCGCCAGTTCCGAACTCCGTACAGCGATCAGTTCACGGCCGAGATTTACAAACGCCTGAACCGTAGATTCCAGCCTCTCCTCCTGCCGCACAAACTCCTGTCCTAGCAAGTGATGGTTTTTTGCGGAACTGTAATGCTCGACAGCCCTAGTAACGGTCTGTCGGATATCGGCGCTGACCCAGGGTTTGGTAATGTATTTATACACTACGCTCGAATTTATGGCTTCAACCAGATCGGTCACGTCCGTGTAACCCGAGAGGATCACACGAACCGTTTGCGGACGCATGATAGCTGACTGACGAAGAAAATCCACTCCAGTCATGCCCGGCATACGCTGATCTGAAAGGATCAGTGCCACGTCATGACGCCTGAGCAATTCCAATCCGGCGGCACCTGACTCCGCGGTCAAAACCGTATAGTCATCGCGGAACAATCGGTCTAATACTCGTAAATTTGCGGGTTCATCATCAACGATCAAAATGGTATATTTCATAAATTTAATTCAGTTTAAGAATGCGTTTGGGTATAACAGGTAATCGACTTTTCGTCCGGCTCAAGGTTTGGTGCGAAATCTAGTGGGAGTTGCACTTTAAAAGTTGTTCCTTCATTCAACCGGGTATCGACACTAATTTTTCCGCCGTGGCGCTCGACGATGCCATATGAGATAGAAAGACCGAGACCAGTTCCCTCGCCAATAGGTTTGGTTGTATAAAATGGATCGAATATTCGTTTCAAATGCTGAACCGCGATCCCCGACCCGTTGTCGATGATCTCGACAAAGACATTATCGAGATCGGCGTAGGTTTTGATCGTGACTACGCCGGGCCGAGCTCCAAATGACTGAGCTGCATTGACCAACAAGTTCATCCAGACCTGATTCAACGGGCCGGGAAATGCATTGGTCTCCGGCAGGTCGCCGTAATCCCGGATCAGCGTGATGGGTCCCGCTTTGAAATATCGAGACAAAAGCCGAACGGTGGCGTCGATGCCTTCGTGAATATTTGTTTCTTTATATTCGGCCTCATCGAGGCGCGAGAATGTCCGTAGATTTTGCACGATGTTACGTATCCGGTCTGAACCTTCGCGGCAATCTTGAACGATCGATCTAATGTCTTCAATAATAGCGGGATAGCCGATCTGAGCCTTGATGGCGTCGGCATTAGGAAGATCCTCGGCCCGGTCGTAACACTCAACCAGCCGGATAAGATCCGTCAGGACCTGCTCAAGCATCTCCATGTTGGCATGAACAAAACCCGCCGGATTGTTTAGTTCGTGCGCGATCCCTGCAGCAAGCTGGCCGATCGAGGCCATCTTTTCGCTTTGAATCACTTGTTCCTGCAGGCGCTCCAACTGTTCCTTTCGGACCACCAACTCAGCATTCTGCGTCTCGATCTCCAGCTTGTATCGCAACGCATCAATCGAGACGTTTCGCCGTTTGATCGCCCTTTCGACGGTTACCTGCAAAACATGCGGGTCACAGGGCTTAATAAGATAATCAAATGCGCCGAGCCTGATCGCATCGAGAGCTCGCTGCGGTCGATCGACTCCTGACGCAACGATCACCTCAATATTAGGAAAGTCCTCAATCACTTTTCTAAGTAATTCGATGCCCGACATCCCGGGCATTATTATGTCAGTAACGACCACCGCAAAATCTTCGGATCGGAGGGCTTGGATTGCTTCGTCAAACGAACCGGCCACGTAACAATCGAATTTAGGAGTGAGATAGATGGAAAACATCTTGCGAATCGTGGCGGAATCGTCGACGAGCAATACACGTTCTTTTGGCCTGATCTGCGACATTGTTTCAGCGGAGTGAAT
Organism: Pyrinomonadaceae bacterium; assembly: GCA_041748715.1. GTDB lineage: Bacteria > Acidobacteriota > Blastocatellia > Pyrinomonadales > Pyrinomonadaceae > OLB17. The sequence continues at coordinate 8,470 of JBGTCS010000515.1, forward strand.
CGTCTCAAGAACCGAAGAATCGAATGCGGAAGGTGAATTTGAAAACATAATTTCTGCTCAAAACCAAACGAGGTAAAGGGAGCGGGTGAGGCCAGGGCCGCTTGTTAAATAATGCAAAGGTGAGGCCATACTCTCAGTCCGCTCTAACCGATTGATAAAATAGGGTTTACGCAAATTTTCAATATCGGGAATACAAAATCCGAAATGTAAAGTGCGGAATTATGCCTCACTTTTATTACCCACCGGATCACGCTCTTGCGAGAACGCAGCGTTGAGTTCCGTCGAGATTTTATATTTGAACAAACTGCTTTCTATGCTTTTGCTGATGGAGACGTTTTTTGATCCAAATGGTCGAATTGGAGCAAGTCTCTTACTTTCAACAATCTACGAGGTAAAAATTAATTTACAACTTTAGCAAAATTGTGTAGTATCACAGTTAAATTTACCGGACGCGTAAATTTAGCAAACTTTAAGACATTGAATATCATCAACTTCCCTGCTGGCGGGCCGAAACATTCTTGGGGCCGAGCCTTCAGAGAATTCCGCCTTTTCAACCGTGGAGAAAATATGCTGTTAATTTCAAAAACCGTTCGTTTTTTTTCTTTATCGTTCATGTTACTTGCCCTGTCGATGATTGCCTTTGCCGATACAGTTCGACTCAAAGATGGCAGCATCATCAAGGGAAGGATCGTTAGTTTTGGAAAGGGCAAGTTCATTGTCGAAATGGGAGACGGTTCCCGGCGACGACAGATGACATTTGCGTCAAACGAGGTCGAGTCAATTCAGTTCGATTCTCCGGTATCGCAGACGCCGAATCCCGTAATACCGAATCGCAACGCCTCGTACGACAGACCCAGCACAGATTCTCCAAAGATCGTTCAGACAAAGGCGGTAAAAAACAACGATACAGAACGAACTGGGCCTACTGCGTCTTCGACCACCAGCGAGAAAATGCAGCCGATTGAATGGCAGATCAAGGTCCTGGCCGATAACACATCGAATGGATGGACAAATTCGGGCTGGGTCGTCCGAAAGGGACAGCGGATACGGATTACCGGTGAAGGAAAGATAATCTTGGGCCGGGGCAAGTCCACGACCGCGTCTGGATTATCGTCGCTGGCCGACGAGCAGAAACTCTTAAAGAATGTTCCAACCGGGGCTCTAATTGCCGTGATCGGTGATGACAATAACGACTTTATATACGTCGGATCAGAACGCGAATTCACAGCGACGCGGGATGGAGCCCTTTTCCTGGGGATTAATGAAGGCTATTTGGAAGATAATTCAGGATCGTTTGATGTCAAGATCGAAATACTTCCTGACAATAGTTAATGACCCGTCATTTTTGATGACGAAAAAAGAGGACGCTTGAAAAAACGGCCTCTTTTTTATTGTTTAATCGCCAAGGGAATTTATTCTAGACCAACAAAATCCAAATTGTTCAGATTACCGTTTACAAACACGGTTCGAGTCGCAAATCTGTAACGCTTATTACTTACGCCGATCAAATAACTTTGGCCGGTAAGAACGTTTTCGAA
>JBGTCS010000516.1:0-5488 GCA_041748715.1 Pyrinomonadaceae bacterium
GGGCGGAGCCTGCACGGCCGTGTCCGAGAATACAGTCTGATATTCAGGGTCGTTAAACGAAAGTATCTCTATTTTTGGCTCGTCCGACGGAATATATTCTTTTGCAGTTTCTTTCTTGTCGTTGATCAGATCCGCTACCGTAGCGGTTTTCGCGGGCTCTGCGGACGAGACTTCAAAATTAGCCGATGAACTGTCGAGATCGTAAGTGTTTGTCGGACTTGCCTGCGGCGGTGGAACGAAACTAGGCTCCTTATCCGCAAGCGCTTCAACCGATGGTGCCGATTCGGTCAGGTACGCTGGAAAAGCTTCGGCCTCCGAACTTTCCTCAATAAATGTATTGGATGATTCCCCCAACACGGGTCGTATCGTCACGATGAATCCGCCCGGAGATTTCTGAATAGTGAAATTAAAATTACCGAGGCTGTGCGAATGTACAAACTCAACCTCAGAATTGTGAGGCAAAATCGCCTTGACCGCAGGCGGGATCAGCGGAAAAACCATCATGCTGATCTGTGTGCCGGCAACCGGCAAATTTGAAACATCTCTTGAGCCGCCCTCGGCAACAAGGTAGGGATTTTTATCCGGTTCGAGCCGCAGTTCGTCACTGCACGAAGAGAGTAAAGTCTGGAGATATTCGTTTAACTTTTCCATAATCAGGGAACTAACTTATTGTTTTGGGTCGGAAATGATTGTGGGCAATAGCCTGCGAGAACTCGCAACGCCCAGAGAAAGATTAACATAGTTAAACTGAGTTTGTCAGTAAATTTCTGGTGAGTACCTAGTGTTTGGTCATATCGTCTAATAGAATCAGTGGTTAGAAAAAGGGCACTGGAAGTTTTGCGGGTAATAATGTCTAAGTAGTTGATTTAAGGGGGGTTTGACGATCGCGGAGACGATGAAAATTTATAGAATTTCGGAAGGTTTCGTGCATTGGTGACTTGCCACGAGCAGAAGTTGGTTTTTTTACGACGTTTTCCGAGCGAGAAGTTGAAAAATTTCAAATTTCAAATTTCAAATTTCAAATTAAGTCAAATAGATGCAATGGTTTAAGGACTAACCCCAATCGCTCGCGAAACATAATTTCCATTAAAAACATGCATTCAAGATAGTTTAGACTTTCTTAATGCCCGCTGAAATCGAAAAATCGAAAAATCGCCGTCACTAACGATAAATCAATACCTTCCAGCTATAAAATATTGTTTAACCGGACACTATTGGGTAACTATATTGGAAGGTTTAGACGGTCACCGATTCGCGATACTCGCCCCAGACCGCGCGAAGTTCATTGCTTATCTCGCCGACCGTGACGTTTGCCTCGACGGCGGAGAGGATGCGGGGAAGCAAATTTTCAGTCCCCTGGGCGGCCTCGCGTATAGCGGCGAGGGCTTTTTCGGCCGCTTCGGCATCACGGGTCTGTCGCACGTTTTGGGTGCGTTCGACTTGTTCGCGTTCGAGGCGTTCGTCGATGCGGAGGATCGGGATGGGAACTTCTTGGTCTGCCTGAAATCTGTTCATGCCGACAACTACCGCATCGCCGGTTTCGACGGCCCGCTGATATTCGTAAGCTGCTTCCTGGATCTCGTTTTGCACATAACCGGTTTCGATCGCCCGCAGCATACCGCCCATCGCGTCGATCTTTTCGATGTAATCTTTGGCGATATTCTCGAGCTGCGTGGTCAATTCTTCAATGGCATAACTGCCCGCAAATGGATCGACAGTGTCCGCGACGCCCGATTCGTGAGCGATTACTTGCTGGGTGCGAAGAGCGATGCGGGCTGCGTTCTCGGTCGGCAGTCCGAGGGCCTCGTCCATCGAATTTGTATGCAAACTCTGGGTACCGCCAAATACGGCAGCGAGTGCCTGGATCGTCGTGCGTACAACGTTGACCTCGGGTTGTTGAGCGGTCAGCGTCGAACCGGCCGTCTGTGTGTGAAATCGCAGCGTCATCGATTTTGGATTTTTGGCCCCAAAACGATCTTTCATTATCCGGGCCCAAAGCCGCCGGGCGGCCCGGAACTTGGCGATCTCTTCCAGCAAATTGTTGTGCGAATTAAAGAAAAATGAGAGCCGCGGTGCAAAATCGTCGACGCTGAGTCCGACGCTGATCGCCGCGTCGACATAACAGATACCATCGGCGAGGGTAAACGCGATCTCCTGTGCCGCTGTCGAACCGGCTTCGCGAATGTGGTAGCCGGATATCGAGATCGTATTCCAATTCGGCACTTCAGCCGCACAATATGAGAATGTATCAGTAATCAGCCGCAGCGAAGGTTTTGGCGGATAAATATAGGTGCCGCGGGCGATGTACTCTTTTAATATGTCGTTTTGGATCGTTCCGTTGACCTTATCAAAACCGATATTCTGCTTTTTCGCGACAGCCAGATAGAGACATAAAAGCGTTGATGCAGTTGAATTTATCGTCATCGACGTCGAAACCGTATCAAGCGGGATACCGTCAAACAACGTCATCATATCGTCGAGCGAGTCGATCGCGACGCCGACCTTACCGACCTCGCCCATCGCCAGCGGATCATCCGAATCGAGCCCGATCTGCGTCGGCAGATCAAACGCCACGCTCAAACCTGTCGTGCCCTGCGACAAAAGATATTTATACCGTTCGTTCGATTCCTCTGCGGTCGCAAACCCCGCATACTGCCGCATCGTCCAGAATCGGCCGCGATATGTGTTGCGGCGGACGCCGCGAGTGTACGGAAACTCGCCCGGGTCGCCCAGATCGCGCTCGTAGTCTACCGGCGTTGTATTTTCCGGATTAAAATCGTTGGGAAGCTCGATACCTGATGATGTTTGAAATCGTTTTCGCCGCTCTGTCATTGCGGGAATAGATTAGCACAATCCCCATCCTCTAGCCGTTATTGGACTGCCTCACCGTGATTATGCAACCTTCCGTGAAGGAGTGTGAGATGAGACACCCGTTCCTCACTCCCAATCTGCCGCCGCGGAGGTCGGCTCATGCGATGTCGGGCGGACGAACTAGGCATGTTAGGCATCCAAAGGTTTTGCAAAGCGATATTTTAAAGCCCGTGATTACCATATAATTGGGAGGAAAAGGAAAATATGTCCAAACTATCTCTGGCTGCGTCTGTTTTGTTCGTCTCGATCGTATCCCTTGGCGGGGGGCCAAGAAATGTTGCTCAGGAGCAAGAACAGGTTGGATCGGCTGATCAGATTCTTCCTTTTTCATCGTTAAAATTTGAAATTGTTGCGCCGAGCGAAGCCTTAATTTCACTGCAACCGATCCCGGTAATTCTCAAACTGACAAACAACAACAGCCGCCGGGCGTTTGGTTACAAGACCATTGGAATTGAGAGATCACCGGTATTTATGAGTGTCAGAAAAACAGGGACGGACCTCAAAGTGCCGATAACAATGCTCGACCCGCTTCTCAAATTGATCAAATATACGAATGTGCCGCTCGAACCTCAAGAGAGTGTGGAATCGAAAGATCTTTTAACACTTGGACTGGCTCGGTATTTTCCGGAACCCGGAAGTTATGAGATCCAGGCGAGTCTGGCCAGCAGCGATTACTCGGACGTTATCGAGTCAAATATTGTCACGATCACTATCGGGGAGCCAACCGGAACCAATCGGGCCGCGTACAACTTCATTAAGAATAGTTCTTTTCAGGAGTATCTGTTTAGCGGAGCGGAGTTCAATGAGGTAAGAAAAACTCTCGAATCTGTAAAAACTCTATACCCCACCAGTTCATACGCTCGTAACGCATCGTTTGTGCTAGGAGAGAATTATTTCTATGGACGAAACTATCCGCAAGCGTTGATCAATTTGGCGAGATTGGAAAATGACAATGATTTCGCCCATGCCGCAAAGGTTAAAAAATATCTTTCTGAAATTCGAGCGATAATTCCGAATCAAACGGGAACAGAAAAGCGTGAACCTGGCCGACCTTGATGATAATATTTCGTGATCGGATGTACGGGAGCGTCGTGTGAAACGAGGGAAACGAATGGACCCTAGAAAAATCATAAACGTCTGCACAATATGAGTTTTGACACTTCCCTAAGCTAATTGATTTATCGCGGATTACGTATTAGAACTTCCACTGTTTTTTCTCGGCCACCTCTCTGCGTCCGCCTCGGCGAACTCTGTGTGGAAATGAGCTTGATCATTCGTTAAGATCGGTTTCACGCAGAGGCCCGAGAGCGGGAGGCAGAGTTCGCCAAAGAACATCCAATTGCTATTTTTCTGACAAAACAACCCTAATGTGTACCTGCGTTTACACAGATCGCCGAAATATTAATCTGCCGGAAACAAAGCCCTTTGGTAAAGATTTTGGATACCCACTATTTGAGCCGCCTGAGAAAATCCGGATTGTACCGTTCCCGTTCCTTTCGTTCCCATTTCGCTTGATAGACCTTCGTCACTTAGTAATTCCAGCAAATGTTCAGCCATTGCTGCGTCATCATTGGTTTTTACCAGATAACCGTTTTCGCCGTGCTTGATCACCTCGCCGGCTCCGCCGACGTTGGTGGCGACGACGGGTTTGGCGGCGGCCATGTATTCTAGGATCGAGTTTGAAAACCCTTCGGCGTTTGAGGTCAGGACGCAGGCGTATGAGATCGATAGTAATGCAGGAACATCGGTGCAGCGGCCGATAAAATGGATGTTGTTGGCGACATCGAGATGCCGGGCCAGATCGGTGAGTTCGGTTTTTAGTTCGCCTTCGCCGGCGATGACAAAATGGGTGTTTGGTTCAGATTCGACAACGCGTTTTGCGGCTCGGATAAGCATTGGGACATTTTTTACACGGTGCCGCAGGTTAGCGACTAGGGTGATAAAGCGGATATTTTTATCGCCCGGCAGGTCATATTTACTGACTATCTCATCTCGATCCATAGCCACTTCATCAAAACGCTCGAGATCGGCACCATTATAAATTACGTGAATTTTTCGCTCGGAAATCGACCGATCTATCAGGTGCTCGCGAACGGCTGCTGAATTTACTGTGATCGCAGTCGCGCGGCTAAAGGCGAGCTTTTCGACAAATTCCTGCCCGCCTGAACGCATCCCGCCGGTTTCGCGCTTTGACGCAATGCGGGCCGGAATACCGGCCAGTGTCGCGGCCGCCATTCCAAATACATTTGTATAAAAATCGTGCGTGTGGACCAGATCGATCCGGTTGTCGCGAATGTATTTGGAGCAGAGCCGCACCTGGCGGACAAAGTTTGGGTTAAAGAATGAAGTCAGCGGAAACTCGGGTATCGGCGGCAAACCGATTGATTCTATCTCGGGGCTAAGGACACCTTCGTTATTGAGCGTAGCGACGTAGATATCAAACGTTCCATCCTCTTTCAAAAGCCGCGTCAGCGAAACCGCTTGGCGTTCGGTCCCGCCCTGATGAAAGCTGCCGATAAATTGTAAAATGCGTTTTTTCACCAGGGTGATTTATCTGGATGGCGTCAAAGTGCGTTTTGATCGGCCGAGATCAGTTTTGACATAAAGCTTGCTGCCC
>JBGTCS010000517.1:0-4003 GCA_041748715.1 Pyrinomonadaceae bacterium
GATGAAACATCTAAAAGCCTTGGAATTAAACTGACAAGCGTTGATTTTCCGCTCCCGGTCTTACCGACCAGTGCCACGGTCTTTCCTTGTTCGACCACAAGATTAATGTTCTGGAGCACCGGCTTGCCGTTGTAGGCAAAATTCAGATCCCGAAATTCGATCTTTCCTTTCACCGGCGGCTGTTCGATTACGCCTTCGGTGTCTTTGATCGAAGGTTCGGCTTCTAGAATCGTATTGAACCGCTTGAGCGAAGCCGTCCCGCGTTGATAAAGATTCACTACATAACCGAGCGCGATCAGATACCAGATCATACGCTGAAGGTACAAAATAAAAGCCGTAAAATCACCGGCGGTGATCTCGCCTTCGACAGCCATCGGCACGCCGACTGCGACGATGATCACAAACCCAAGGCCGATGAAAAAGAATAGCAGCGGCCGCATCGCCGCCGCGTATTTTACGAGCCGAAGGTTTTGGTCGGCATATTCACGATTCAGCACCTGAAACTGCTCGATCTCGGCGTCCTCTTGTGCATAAGCTCTCACGACCCGAACTCCGGTAAGATTCTCCTGTGCCCGGGCCGTTATATCCGAAAAATATTCCTGGATCTTTTCAAAACGTTTATGGATACGCTCGCCCAGAAATTTAACCGTCAGCGTCACCAGCGGCATCGGGATCATCAAAAGCAGCGTGAGTTTTACTGAAATGTTCAGCATTATCGGCAGCGAGATAGCCAGCGCAAATACCGCCTGAAAGCTGTACAAGATCATTGGCCCGACGATCTGACGGATCGCCGCAAGATCGTTTGTGGCCCGTGCCATGAGGTCGCCAACGCGGTTTGCCTGAAAATACTCGAGCGGCTGCCCGACGAGCGATGCATAAAAATCCTCGCGCATATCAAACTCAATATGCCGTGACGTGTTGATAAGCAATCGCCGCTGAAGAAACAAAAAGATGCCGCTCATAAAGCTGATGCCGAGGATCAGGAGCGGGTAATAGGCGATCTTATTCCACGTAATTTCGTCTTTTAGATCGTCGACCGCCTGGCCGACTATCAGCGGGATAAACAGCCCAAACGCCATCGAACACAAAATAAAGAAGATCCCCGCAAAGATCGTCCATTTGTATGGTTTGAAATAACGTGCAAATTTTTTAAGCTGTTCCATAAAAAGGCGGGAAATTGCCCGGGACTGTCATCATCGCGCAAGGCTCGAAATACATTGAACCCGGATTGCGCGATAAAACGTTTCCTTTTTCCTTTGCGTCTTTGCGTCTCCGCAGGAAAATCTTCTCCCGCAGAGCCGCAAAGACGCAAAGGAAGCGTAAGAAAGCCGCACATTTCCGCGATGTTTATGAGCTTGATAACACATGTCAAACATTAAAGAACGCCGCTCACTACGCTACTGCGTATTCCGGGTTGAATTACTGATAGCCCATACCGCAATCTTCAAACCTTGGTATAAGTCGATATCGCCGTGGCGATCAATTTACCCTCTTCGTTCTCGACCTCGGCCGAGACTGTAAAAATGCGTCGTCCGGCACGAACTACGCGAGCCGTACAAGTAAACGTTCCGCTAATATGCGGCCTCAGATAATGGACCGTCAGGTCAATCGTCGCCGTGGCGTCCGTCAGCCCGACCCGCGTCCGCACCGCGTATGCCATTGCTGTGTCGATCAACGTGGCGGTCACGCCGCCGTGTAAAATTCCGCCCGGATGTCGCAGGTCGTCACGCATATCGATTTTGATGACCGCCATATCGAGCTGCATATCGACAAGACGCATACCGATCAGTTTTGCAAACGGCAAATTATGCAGCGTATCCGCCGCGATCGCTCGATGTTCGTCAGTTATTGTGATATCCGGTTTTGGTTCGCTCATCTATTTATCCAGGTATTGTCGATATTCGCTCCACGCGACCTTTCTAAATCCGTCCGGAATATCAAAAACCCGGTCGTCCGGCTCCAATTTCAAATCTCTGATCTCATACACGATTTTAACCGGCGGTTTCGATGGGTCGCCCTGACTGACGAATTCCTGTTTGACTATCATTCCGAGGGCTTCATTGACATAGATCACAATGTCGTCCTTTGTAATTTCGTCCTTGCGGATCTTGTATTTTCTCAGTTCGCCATCGCGTCCGAGATCGTCAAATTCTCTATAGTCTTTTCCGCTAAACAAACTCTTTGCCAGGTCATCTATATTTAATCCGGACGTCTCTCCGGCGGGCGGCGCAGCAAAGATCTTTTTTTCATAATTGACGAGTATCCGCTCGCCTGCCTGAATTTCTCCGACAAACGGTTGATCGCCGCGAAACACATCGAAGCGCCGCTTTTCTCCGTTTCGAGCAATAAACCATCTTCGCTCTGAAGTTCCGTCGGTTACGACAAATTCGCCCTGATAAGTCTGCGGCTCACGCGTCGTAAACGGAAACTCGCTTTTGGTTTCGGCTAAAGTTATAAGGGCTTTATTCTCATTACTTGTCGTCGACGAGCACGCCTGCAACGCAACGGCAAATCCTGCAATTAAAAGGTAAAATTTAACCTGATTTGACAAAATCATGCGAGTCTTTAAATTCTAACATAACGGATTTGATGGACAACAACGGGAACAATTTACGTCGGTGGCAGCGGCAATTTTTGCTTGGAGCGGCTGGGATCGCTCCCATCGCTCCATTCCTGCTGCTTCAGGGTCAGATCATTCGGTGGAAAGTCGGTGTTTTGCCCGATGCGGCGGGTGATAAATTTGGGCAATTTGGCGTCGGCGACAATCCGGCAACGCTTTTTGTGATCGGCGAATCGACCGTTGCCGGACTTGGCGCCAGAAACCACGAACTGGCTCTGGCCGGACAATTTGCCAAACATTTGAGCCTGCGAATTGATCGCCCCGTCGAGTGGAATGTCATCGGTAAGAATGGCGTCACGGCCCGACGAACGATCGACGAATTGCTGCCGCAAATGCCCGCCAAGGCATTTGATTATATTCTGGTCGGATTGGGCGGCAACGATGTCTTAAAACTTTCGAGCCCGGTTCGGTGGCGTAAGGACATGACCGAGTTGCTTGAAATTCTTCGAAATAGAAATCCGGACGCGATGATCTTTCTGTCAAATTGTCCGATGATCGTCCATTCGCCGATCATGCCGCAGCCGATCAAATCCATCTTGTGGCGTCTCTCGCAAATGCACGACGCCAATATCCGCGAATTCACTCACCCAATGGAACGTGTATTCTATTACCCTCAGCCGGTTGATGTGCGGCTCGAAGGGTTTTTCGAAGACGGCCTCCACCCGTCCGAGCAGGGTTATGCAGATTGGGCGGCGGCGATGATGGACCATTTTACCGCAAATTATAAATGGTGAATGCTAACGAGTTACGAGATCTTATTGCCAGCCGTCACGAATGGCTGCTGATTCGCGGATCCGGCATGGCCTTCCCGCTGTTAAATCACGAGATCGAAATCACCGGTGATGGCGAACCTTTTCGTTTCGCTTTCCTTGACGATCGGGGCTTGCACTCGTGGCGACTGAATAATTTTGAAAATATCGAGGGTGAACTCGCGATCGATGTCGCCGGAGCATTCTCAAAAAACCGCGAAACCGTCCGGCTCGTTCCGCGAGTAGCGGCCTCAGAACTGACGGCGGAAATCGAGATCGCCCGACTTATCAAAGCAAACGAGATCGCAAAGCTGATCGCCGCCAATTTTCCTGGTTCAAAGATCGGCCGCGTCGCCCTTAATACCGATGGCGGACGCTTGGCACAGATCACTTTCCAAACCAATGAAAAGCGGCAGATGGCGGCGTTGGCGGATGTAACGGGAGCGTTGACAGCCGAATCGATCTTTACAGCCGCGATGCTGTGGGCCGAGAAACTCGGCCTGAGAAAAAATCCCATCAACGAGCTCTGGCTGATCTGTGAGAAACGCTCCGCCCGAGCCGCGCAAAAGCTTCACGCATTATTTACCGAACGCTGGAAAAGCAAGATCACCATCTTCGAAATTGCCCGTCGCGA
>JBGTCS010000518.1:0-4130 GCA_041748715.1 Pyrinomonadaceae bacterium
TTTTCAAATAGTCCTGTCAGTTAGTTGCCCGGAAGCCGCATAGTGTTGTCGCGTGCCTGGCTGTGAAACTTAAAGTTTCATAAGTGAAAATTTTAAGAGTCTAAAGGCATCGCGTCAAACAGATAAGGCATCTATGAGAATTGAAGTGATACGCTGTTCAAGCAGTCCGCGTAAATTTCGTATTAAATTGGTTAATTTCTGAAATAATCGCGGTATAATCGTTTTACAGTAACCGCGTCCGCCAGGTGAGCGTCGTTATAAAAGAGAGGCTGAAATGGGAAAAATCGTTAAATTTTGCAGTTCATGTGACGAAGGATTTGCCGAGAAGTTTGGCTTTTGTCCTAATTGCGGACAAACGCTCCAAACGTTTGAGATGAGTCCGATCATTCCAGAGGCCGCCACGAAAGTGGCAGCGGCACCGGCAGTGGCAGAGATCATCGAGCCGGTTGAGAGTCCGGCTGAGGTCGTGCAAGCGGTCCCGACCGCCGAAATTTTAGAAGTACCGGCCTACGAAGAGCCGGTCGTCGAGGAACCTGTTATTGCGAAACCGGTTGAAACGCCGGTGATCGCAGCCCCGGCCAAAAAGGCGAAGAAAGCAGTCGCCGCGACGGTGGCTCCGTTCGTCCAGAAAACAGTAGTTGACGCCGATGCTAAACGAGCGTCGAATGATGGCTGGGTTAACGTGAGTTCCGACGACGGAGCGTTTCGCATTACGCAGATTGAGGAAAAGAACGTCGGAACCCGCCGTGTCCTGCTTGCGGGAGCACTCGGCTTTGTGATGGTCGCTCTCATGACGGGCATGGTGATCAATCTGTTTAGCAAGGACCTCGCGGTCGGCTCGATCAATGACGAACTTTTTCTCGCCATGCTGACGGACGATGTTCCGACCGAAATTGAAGAAGAGCAGATAAAAAAGAATAAGGAAGAGGGCGGCGGCGGTGGCGGCGGAGGCCGTGAAGAAAAGGAAGAGACTACCAAAGGTGACCTTGCTGATCAGACTCCAAAGCCGATTCGTCTCCCCGATGCAAAGGTTCCGAGGCTTGATAACCCGTCGCTGGTATTGCCGTCACCTTCGACAGAAGGCGACCGCAAATTTCCTAAGCAGAACGACCGCTGGGGCGATCCGAACGGACGTTTCACAAATTTCTCCAACGGTACGGGATCAGGCGGTGGCCAAGGAAGCGGTGTCGGAACCGGACAGGGCAGCGGTCGCGGGACTGGAGCGGGTTCCGGAACCGGATCGGGCAGCGGCGGCGGACTCGGTTCGGGAAATGGTAATGGCACAGGGTCGGGTGGCAATAATGATGACGGAAATCCTCCTCCTGCCCCGCCGAAAGGTGTCACACAACTCTTGAAGATCATTTCGAAACCGCGGCCGGGCTACACAGACTCTGCGAGGACGGCGAATGTTCAGGGAACTGTTATCCTTCGCGTAACATTCCTCGGTTCGGGACAGATCGGCAGCATCTCACCGGTTAAGGGCCTTCCGAACGGCCTCACTGAACAGGCGATAGCAGCGGCCCGTCGAATTAATTTCGAGCCGGCCAAAACCAACGGTCAGGGACAAACCGTGACCAAGCAAATCGAGTATTCGTTCTCGATTTATTAAATTGAATAGTCAGAATGAAATGTGAAAATGGATGAGGCTGCTCAAATGGCAGCCTCATTTATTTTGCCGCTATTGAAAAGCAAATTCCATCGTTCAGAGGCGGGTTTGCCCGCATAAACGTAAACTTAGAGCGCTTACGGATTGGATGTGCGGGGCATAACCACCTGCGTCAGCGGGTGGTCACTATGTACAGACCTAACTGCACCCGCTTACGAGGCGCGGCTTTTGGGTCGTACCTACGGAGCTTTGATCTTGTTTTGCGGATCGCCGCTACTACAAACAGGCCGTCCCTACGGGACTTTTCTTCAGCTCCGTTAGGAGGATGTCTGAAAAGTCAGATTTCTGCGGCAGAGCCGCAAAAGATACTAGCCAGACGTGGAACGTCTGGAAATCCGGAGCGGTGATTAGCGCACTGGAAGTGCGGTAGAACACCCGTAAACATTGCGTCTTTCGCCCTTTCAGGCGGGCTTGGGCGGTAATATTTCCAGACGTTTCACATCTGGCTAGTATCTTTAGGCCGCTCCACGGCTAAGACAGAAGCTTTTCCGGTATTCTTGCGATCGATTCTACAAACAGGACGCTCCGCCGGAGCTAAAACCGAGAATCCGAATTTCCGGCATCGCCCTATAACCTTAGAGCGGTTACTGAATCGGTGTACGATTTGTAGCCAGGCTAGGGGAAATTTTTTGCCACGAATTACACATATGGCACGAATTAAAGAAAGGGTATTTATTCGTGCTATTAGTGGCTAAAAAAAGTCGTGGAGCTCAAAGCTGTTTTAGCTCCAACAGCTTGCCCCTCCGGGACGTTCGGCGTGACAGCCCGCACCTCAACGTCAGATTCTCTTAAATCGTCCCGTCCTCCGTTTTCGAATCCTCGTTCAATTCGTACCGATCGTCATCACGCTTTGCGATTTTTTCGACGAATTCTAGCGGTTCGTTATCCTGAAAATCGATTCCCATCGCGTTGGCATTCGCCTCGACGTCTGATTGGTCAGGCGTCGGGTTATGGCCAAATACGTTCTCAGAACCGGTCGTCTCCACCTCTTGCCACTCCGCGTCGATATCTCCCCCAGAATCCGCCGGTGAGGCCGCGTGATGTTCGCGAAGCTCCTCCGCCAGCTCGTTTGGAGCTGTCGGGACCGCCTCGATCTCCGCTTTCCGCTCGGCGTCGATCTTTTGATCAGGAAGCTTTCCCCATTCGTAAAACTCTAGTTCCTTGCCTTCTATCATGCCGTATCCTCCCGTTGATCTTTTCGTTCAAGCGACACGTTAGCATCATTACATAGCGAGTTATGTCTAGATGAATACAATAGACTGCGAAGATGGTATTTCGAACCGCTTGCGGCACCGCATGTTTTTACACATCAGCTGGTCATCGACACGCACCATATAGTCGCGCGATTTCTGATACTGGGCGCGGTCTTGCTCATTTGTACTGCGGGGAGCATTCCTTTTCTTGGTCCGCTTCAACCACCGGACCTCATAATCGGCCCGCTCACGGCAGTTGGGACATGAATAATTGGCCGTTTTTACTTCCTGCTTTTCGTCGAAAATGTCTCGTTCGTGCATTGAGGTATATTAACACATCATCTCTCCGGTCAATCTGTATGGTGGGACCGCCTGCGTAAGCGGCCTGCGTCAATACTCGGGCGTCAGCATATTAAAAAAGTATGGATGAATTTGCCTGACGGCCCTTTGGGTTGCACCATCGGATCTTGGGTCTCGTTTTGCAAGATCGCCGCTATAAACATGCCCTGTCCCCGGAATTTTTCTTCAGTTCCGTTAGGAGCGGCCTGTTTATAAGATAAGCTTGTTCAGAATTTGAAGCTCCATAAGAGCGACCTGTTGCATTACTGAAAGTACGGGCGGCTCCTACCGAAAATAATGTTTTGTACAATAGGTCGCTCCTACGGAGCTTAGAAATTCTGTACCGCCTATTTCCTATAAACAGTTCGCTCTAACGGAGGTGAAGAAAAGTCCCGTCGGGACGGCCTGTTTGTAGCCGTTCGAGTCCGCGTGGCTACGGCCCGCGTCGAAACTATTGCCGTCCGCAGGTCGAGGACGAGTATTCTGTCATCATCGATCTCGGTATCGGTGAATTGGAGAGTCTCCGGTATTCTAACGCCGCATTCCTGCATGAGGCGGAACGCTCTGACGACGCGTCCGCCACATCGTCCCGACGGGCCTGCCGGGTAAGCGTTGCGGGCGGTGATGGCGGCGGGTTTGAGACCGATTCGGTTGTTGACCGCGTCGAACAGCAGATGAAACGCCTTTGGCGAATCCATGCGTTCGTGCGTTACCCGGGTCATCGCTATTTCGCCCCGGCGGCTCATGCTGACATGAAGAGCGGACCACTGGCCTTTGACGTGATCACGCGGAACTTCTTTCCATATTGTTTTCATATTTTTCTCCCCAACGCTTTCAAAGCCTAATCGAACCCGTCCGAAATTGGAATGCTATTTTGCACAGATCGCCGTATTATGCAAAGTTTGCGTAAAATGACCTTTTGCACAAAATGA
>JBGTCS010000519.1:0-6152 GCA_041748715.1 Pyrinomonadaceae bacterium
CCGACCTCGCCGACAACAGGTCGATTAGTACCAAGGTCCGTAAGCGTTCCAATGATCCGCCCACCGCGGACCGACTGATTTGCCTCAGTCGGCATATAGGATACGCCGAACACAAGAGCGGAGATGGCAACTGCGAGGAAAACCATAACGACCATAACTTTCTTTGACATATTTCTCCTTTTCTCTATTTCAATTAATCTGGCACATGTATGGGCCGCCAGACAGACTACAGTTGCAAGTACAATCGTTAGAATTCCAGATTCCGCCTTGATTGTTACAATCTTGTTCGGCGGCAGTACTACATTGCCACGGCGTTGGCCCCGAATAATAGCTGACAACGCGTCCGACGCGTATCGTCGCATCGATCCTCTTGCAAGGCACATTAGGATCGGTAGGGTAGCAGATTGCGCCGTTATTATCTTGATACAAAGTTGGCCAGAGATTGGCGGTCTGCGTATGATCGCTCATGTCGTCAATCCATCCATCAAAGTTAAGATCATCGACTGAGAAACAGGCATCGGGGGTACATGTTAATTGAGTGTAGGAATTAGGAAAATACAGGCTCTGTATGAGGTCATCGTACCGAACACCGAACACAGAATCGAGTTCATAGACCGTCATAAAGTTATTCTCAACGCCAGCGTAATATCCTTGCAGATCCATGCAGCCACCCGCGTCGGCGATCCCGTCTCCATCGTTGTCAACCTGAGCAGAGACCCCTACCGTCACCGTGCCAGTTCCGTATATATTGGGACCGCATGGCGAGTACTGGTCAACACATCTGCTGTTTCCATACGGCGGAACAAAATTGTTGTAAAAGAAGCGGTCGCTGAAAGGATAGCCGTTCGCCGGATAAGGAAAAAGCCCGGAGGTGTCGGGGAAATTGAGTCTCCGACAGTCGGGGTCGGGTTTCACATAATCTACCGAGCAACTGTTCCACTGCACTTGCTCTCGTGGCGTAGTGTAACTACATCCAGGATCCCACCCTTCGAATTGATTCCCATCTTGTTTGCTGCCTACGTTTGAACTAACGCCCCAATTTCCAAAAGGAACTGTGTGACAAAAAGGCCCACATGCGTTGAGGCACTCTTCTGCAGTATCGTATGCATACCGGTTGTTATTGGCCATATTAACCGTGAAGCTACATTGGCCCTGAGCGAATACCTGCCCCCCCCCCCGCTGACATAGCGAAGAGAAGGAAAAGTAATAGAGGTCGAGGTGGAAATTTCATGGGTGAACCCTCCTGATTTTTTTGCTTGCAACCAAAAGTTACTCTTAAGTCAAACTGATTGTCAACTAATTTTTTTGAAATCTTTGGTTCTACCGCGAATGTAGTGGAAGGTTATTAAATTTACCTAACGCTATTTTGATTTCAGCCTCATTTACGCGGCTTTCCGCGTTTCGCGGCACTTAGCCACGCCATTTATGGCGTGGTTGGCAATTTCAAGTAGCTTTCAGGGCGTTTCAACGTCCTTTTTTTCCGCTTTAGCATTCGTTTTTTAACGGCTCAAGCCATTCTCAAGGACGTTAAAACGCCCTTTTTCGATTTCGCTTGTTCCACCCGCGCCATGAATGGACGCGGCTAAATGCCGCCAAAGGCGGAAAGCCTGTTAAAACAGGCTGAAAAGCGGTTTTGCGCAGCACGTAATAACTCTGCAACTTTCTATAACTACTCGGCTAGATTATTTTTCCATTAAATTCGCGATAGAACCATATATTTTTACCGTGAGTCATGCAGTTCAATCCCATCAGCGAGTCGCACGATTTTCATTCCTTCTTTTATATCGGTGCGGCAGGCCATGACGGCTTTTTCTTTGTCGCCGTTTTGGAGCCAGACCTGACAATTAAGGCATTCGCCGTTCCAACAAAAATCACCGTAAGAAATACTCTCGACTGCCACGTATTGAAAACAACGCAGCAGTGAATTATTTTCCGGAACTTCGTAAGTTTGGCCGCAAATATCGATCTTGATAAGCCGGTCAAAAGGCTGAAAAACCTCTCTGATATCGTCAATATCCATATAAAATAAACTGATTAACCCAAGCCATTTGTTAACCCAATGCTATAGAGTTACCAGTGATTATACTCGTTTAATGAATTTGCGTAAGGGCAGATCATTTTCTATGGTCATGTTTGTTAATAGCAACCTAGAGGGGTAAAATGCCTAAATATATTAGGAATAAATATATGGCGATAGTTATTTACACAAAGCCGGGTTGCCCATACTGCGAACAGGCCCGCGAACATTACAAAACTAACGGGATTGATTTTATCGATTACGACGCCCAAAACGATAAAGAGCGTCAGAGGGAGATGCTCGAATTCTCTGGCGGCGACCTGACCGTGCCCTGCATCGTAGAGAATGGGGCGTATGTTGGTTCCGGCTGGGGTGACCCGCCTCGTGGCTGAACGATCCATCCGTAAGAGGCGGCAGTTAGCCGTCACGCACTTTTAGATTTTAGATTTTGGAATTTAGATTGACAGACATAGACTAGGTAACGAACTTGGATAAATAGAGACGCGATATTTGGCCCTTTAATCCAAAATCGGCAATCCGCAATCCAAAATCATTATGGTTGGTTCGCAAATTAACCAATACAAAATCCTCGAAAAAATAGGCTCCGGCGGCCAGGGGACAGTATACAAGGCACTAGATACCAAGCTTAACCGCACGGTCGTCATTAAGGTTTTACCACCGGAACTGACACAAAAGACGGCTAACTTTCGCCGCTTTGAACGCGAAGCCCAGCTCTGCTCGCAGCTCGACCACCCAAATATCTGCACGATATACGATTTTCACAGCGCCGACGGCGTTTTTTATATCGCGATGCAGTATATCGACGGTAAGAATGTTCGGCAGCTCGTGTCGGGTCGCCCGTTGGAATTAAAGAGCGTTCTGTCGATCGCCGTTCAGGTGACGGACGCTCTCGCCTACGCACATTCAAAAAATATCATTCACCGCGATATTAAAGCGGGAAATATCATGGTCAACGAATCGGGTCAGGTAAAAATACTCGATTTTGGCCTGGCAAAGCTTTTGGAAGACGAACACGCCGCTCAGGTCGAAGGCGTCGAACGACACGAAATAACCGAACTCGGCATCCCGTACGGAACCGCGACATACGCGGCTCCTGAGCAAGCCAAAGGCGAACGCGCTGACCATCGTTCGGACATTTTCTCGACCGGCGTGCTGATCTACGAAATGCTTACCGGCATTTGGGCCTTTCAAGGAAAAACGGTTGTGGACGTTCGCCATCAGGTACTTTATGGAACGCCAAAGCCGCTCGCCGATATAAGAAAAGAGGCCCTGCCGCCGCAAATACAGCAGATCGTAGACAAGGCATTGGCAAAGGATCCGAAAAATCGATATCAAAAGATCGCAACGATGCGCGACGATTTGCGCTCCGTGCTGCAGCAGATCGCGGGGGCTCAGATAATGCCGGGCGACACCTTCGCACCGGGTTATGCCGACGGCAGCACCGTTAAACGCATGCTCAACTGGTTTACCGGCAAAGCGACGCCTGAGGCCACATCAATCGGCAAAACGCCGTCAGCCTCGACCACGCCGTCGTACATGCCGGACATTTCGATGACCGCGACCGGCACCGAGAAAAAAAGCGTCGCCATCCTGCCGTTTCAGAATCTGAGCGGTGATCCGGCCTCAAATTTTTATGAGTTTGCACTCGCCGATGCCGTCATAACCGAACTTGCTCAGGTGCGGTCGATAATTGTGCGGCCCAGTTCGGTGATCGCCAAATATCAGGGAAACCAGATCGATCCGCGCGAGGCGGGCAAGGAATTGCGTGTTCACGCGGTCCTCTCGGCCGGTTTTTTGCGTGTCGGCGAAAAGCTTCGCGTTACGGCCCAACTGCTCGATGTTTTGAGTGGCGAGATCCTCTGGAGCGACCGCATTGATGCCGAGGGGACCGATATTCTGGCGCTTCAGGACGGCATTGCCCAGCGAATCCTCGATGGCCTTCGTCTCGAACTCACGGATCTCGAGGCCGAGAAGCTCGGCAAGCGTGCGACCGACAGTGCCGAGGCGTGGGAAGAATACCTTCGCGGACGTGACAATTTCGGACGCTTTATATTTCGAACGATTGATGCCGAAGATTGCGATGCCGCGATGGCAAATTTCAAACGTGCGATCGAGCTTGACCCGCATTTTGCACTTGCTTACAGCGGTCTCGGTGCGTGTTACGCCAACCGCGTTTTCAAGGGATTAGGCGAACCCGAGGATTACACCTACGCCGAAGCCGCGTTTAGCAAAGCATTCTTTTACGATCAAAACGTGGTCGAGGCCCGTGTGCTGATGGTGATGATCTATATGGCCCGCGGCGAGAAAAAGAAAGCGCGCTCCGAGATCGATCTGTTGCAAAAACAGTTTCCAAACGACGCGGCCCTCTATTTTGTAAAAGGCATCATGCACCGGCTCGATGGCGAATATGATGCAGCTCTCAAAGCCTTTGAGAAACTCGCCCGTTTGGATCCGGCCGCTCGCTCGGTCGCGGCGTACAACAGCGCCCGGATCTATATCTATCAGCGTAATTTTGACAAGGCATTGGAGATCCTGGACAAGGGTGCTAAGGGTGAACCAAATCATCCGATGATCCGGATATTCCGTTCGGCGGTTTTCTACTATCAAGGCAAAACCGATGAGGCGATCGCGATGATGAGCGAGGTTTTAAAAGAGAATCCGCGAATGGACGGCATCAGGCCGCTTTTTGCCGAGATCCTGGCCGGTTCGGGCCATCCGGACGAAGCCCGTGCCCAATTGACCGACGAGGCCCTCGCTCTGTCGCGAACGGATCACGACATGGCCTACTGGGTCGGATCGACCTACGCTATGCTCGGCGAGACCGATCTTGCTTTCAAATGGCTTAATAAAGCAATCCGCCTCGGCAACCAAAACAAACCTTATTTCGAAATCGATACCAATTTGGACTCGATCCGCAGCGACCCGCGATTTGCCGAGTTGTTGGAAAAAGCAGGTAATATCGAATAGCTTAATCCCAAATAACGCATTAGGATTTTAGTTTAGAGAAAAATATTTGTATAGATTCGTGCATTATTCGTGCATTCGTGGCTAAAAAAGGAATAGCCACGAATGCACGAATAGACACCTCGGCGCCACTCAACGACCCTCTCGGCGTCCTCGGCGTTAAGTTTGGTCTGACGCGGAGTTCGCTGGGTTTTTCGCGAAGATCGCGGAGAGTGTGCTGCTACTTTCGCTCTACTCGGCAAAACAAATTAGACGGCGGCATTTCCTAACGAATAATAATCTGGGTTAATCGAATTTTAGCCTCGTTCGAGCCCGACCTTTCAAATACAAACTCGTTGCATCCGAGGCCCACGCCGCCAGATTTTACTTTGGTCAGCGTAAAACCTTTGCCCTTATAAAACTCAAATATCTCGTCCACAGTCGCGACCTCGTACGGGAAACCACCGACCCAGTCGATGATGTCGTACCAGCGGTTCATTCCGCGGCCATTCTTATATTCGGTCCACGACCGAACGTAGTTCATCGGTTTAAGTTTGGCGATCGAATTAACGAGCGATCTCGTCTCGTCGGGCAGGATCGCGGCGATCGCGAAGGGAGTTTTCAAATATTTCGGCAGCCGGCAATATGTCTTTTTGATCCAATGCCACCGCCGAGCCTGACTGCCCGTATCGTTGTAGATCGCGATGAAAAGCCTGCCGCCGCGGCTGGTCGGGATCACGGCATTCTCGAGGGCCCGCCACATTTCGCCGGTGTGATGAAGCACGCCCCACGAATAGACAATGTCAAATTTTCCAAGCGACGCCAGATATTCCGCGTCGAGTGCCGAGCCCTGCTCAACCTGCCAATTGAGATCATTTGCGAAATAACGTTTTCGCAGTTCCTGTGTGCAGGCAAATGAATTGCTGTCAAAATCGAATGAATGAACCTTTGCACCGAGCTTGCGGGCGGCCAGAGAAAATAGCCCGCTGCCCGAGCCGATATCGAGAAACGTCTTGCCCGCGAGAGATTCGCACTCGAGCATTTCCTTTAGCGATCCCATCGCCGTCGCGATACGTTCGTCATCCAAAACCGAGAGAAACGCGGTCCAGTTCTTACCAAACTCGAACCGCTCGCCGCTCGCAACCTCGCGATCGTGCTGTTGTGCAACCCT
>JBGTCS010000520.1:0-11872 GCA_041748715.1 Pyrinomonadaceae bacterium
GAAATTCTTGACCCGCAAACTTAACGTTCCGAGGGATAAACTGACAGCGATGCCATCATCCTTGAGATTGACGATCTTGATGTAAGAATTCTCCGCGAGGCGTAAATGTTGATCCTTGCTGAATTGGATCTCGATCCGAGCACCTTCGTCGGTCGTAATCTCATCGCCTTCGACAATCGGAAGATTTCGCGTAACTTTTTCCCACTCGTCGCTCTCGAGTCGCCGAATTTTAGCCTCGCCCAAAATATAGCTGATACGCGCTACACGATCGGTGACGTCAGGCCGGCTCTCGTCGTCTATCACATAACCAGTTTCGGCCATCGGTAAATTTAGACTTTGCGCAGACGTCACAGCCCCGTACGCCGCAGAAACGCTCATACCAAAAAATAACCCTACAATAACCGCGACTGAAAAAACCGAAAATCCTTTATTCACACATCTATCCTCCTGACCAATTATATTTTTGACGGAAGAGTTAACGGAATCAAAATATTAATTTTGCTCTATTTACCTTTATAAGGTGCAATATTCATACCGAAGGGCAAATCTTTGGCCTGGCCTGTAAATTAGGGATGATTTCGCCCCGAATGACTTGGCGTTTTTCCATATCGTGTATTTGACCGGACCCAGCAACACGAAAACGTGTAGAAATCGAGATAGTAGTTGCAGGTTCCAACTTGCGAAATTGCAAAGAGTCGCATGTCGAACTTGTTCCGTTCGAGATTATTTATCTATGAAGACGCTATCTGCTGGAACATTCTTAATAACGATTTTGGCTGGTAGATCGCCGCCTGGCGGTCAATTTTTGTTTATAAATTGACCGGCAAAGACTGGAAGGTGATTCATGGCCACACGTCATCCGCAAAACCAGATGCGACACAACGGGTTTTTCCATCAGAGCGCGAAAGTGATCCTCGCGGCCCAAAAAATGAAAAACCCGCCGCAGTTTAAGTGCGGCGGGTAGTTAGTCAATTGTGTTAGCTAATTAAACATTAGATCCGGGATAGCCGGCGCCGAGGCGTTCGCTATTCCCATCGGCAAGCGAATTTACGAGTTCGTAGTGGAAATAGTCAAACTTCGCAGCCACTGGCGGCTGGACCCGCTTGTCGTACATTTCCCGCGATCGGTCGATCGCCTCACGAAGGCGGTCGTAAAGGTCTTGGGCTTCTCGCCCTTCGATCACTTTTTTCTCGTTATACAGCTTGATCTCGGAAACAAGCAATCGTGCAAAGCGGCGAGCGTCGTTGTGGATGCGCCGTTCTTCCTCGGGTACCTCGATAGGCAGATCAACCGGACGGTCGCTCCGGCGTGTCGGCTGTGCCAACGGAGACGGAGCCTCAATGACGGGTTCCGCAACACGATTAAAGTTGCCGCCGCCGGAAAAACCTGCCGGCTCATATTTATCCGCAGCTTCGTTGAACGGCGAACTGGCCGGTGGTGCCGATTCGATCGGATCGCCTGTATCAAAAACCATTTCACCGGTGTTCAGTTTTTCTTCGGCAACCGGCTGGGCGGGTTGAAATGATTCAGTCGCCGGTTCGAACGTTTCGATCACTGGCTCGTACGCGGGAGCGGACTCAATCGAGTCGACCGGCTCAAAACTCTGTGTCCGGCTTTGATCATACAACGAGTCGCCAAATGCTGGCGTAGCGTAGGGATTATCTTCGATCGGCGACACCGAGACTACGTCTTCCTCGACAGCGATGGGTTCCGCAAATATTGGAGTTTCGGCTTCAAATGGATTTGACGAGTCAAACGGACTTGCGCTCTCGATATCCGCCTGCGGAAAACCGCCCTCAAATGCTACGCTGTCATTCATAGCAAAACCCGGCGTCTGAGTTTCCTGACTTTCCGTCCCGGCGTCCTGAAAGGTGTGATCAAAATCTGATTCAGGGTCGGGCGGCGCTTCGGTCACATATTCGGGGGCCGGAGTATAAGATTCCGCCGCCGCCGTGGCCGGAGCATCCGAAAATCGTGGGGTTTCCGGGTATCCGGGAGCATCTTCGAAATCGGCCGCGCCAAAACCGGCACCTCCTGATTTTGCAGTCTGGTTTGATGCAAGCAGTTCAACCGTCTGACCGGCCACTCTAACCAGAGTTTCTAGGGCTTCGCGATTCAGGTTTGAGCTCTCATCCGTTCCATGATCCGCATAGAGGACAGCAACGGCTCTCCCCCGAGCGACCAATGGGATCGACAATACATGGTCAGGCTCACCAAAATTCAATGGTGAGAGAAAAGCCGCATCGCCCGCTTGTAATTTAGCCGAACCCGCAACGGTAGCACCAGTTCGAATAGCACTCCCGAGTATTGTCTCCGAACTGATTGGAAAATGAATATTCCGGATCGCACTTTCGGCGGCCGGATCGTCCGTCCCAAAAATTTTCCACCCAGCCAAATGTTCACTTTTGATTATAAAAAAGGCTCCGCGCGGAGCAAATTCAGCGGCATGGTGCACGAGCGATTTTAAGATCGCCGACTGCGAATCTTTACTGCAAATATCATCGACAGCGTCGCGAATAGAATCATACTTGACTTCGACCGCTGCTGCCGGCGGCGGCTCGGATAGGCCGAGCTTTTCGGCTTCGACCATAGCGTCGGCAGTGATCCTAGCGCCCTCGTCGCGCGCTAGGCGCAAATGTTCCGCTACCGAACCTTCAAACGCTGCGTCAAATGGACGCTCGGTATCAAACTTTGTAACAAAGCCCTGCAGCGATTCGCTAAACTGAGCTTTTTGCCGGTCGAATTCCGACTCGATCCTGCTCTGAAATTCAGCAGCCTCTTGACGCATTTCGGCCGCCAGACTTTTGATATAAGTCTCGAATTCCGTTCGTAGGCTTGTTTCGAGTTCTTCGCTATTCACAACGTTTCTCCTTTAAACAATCAATCAATTAACACAATTATAATTAGGTAGTTAGCTGTCGGTGGATCTGGGTAGAAAACTAAACCTCGTGGGGGTTGTCAGGTACTTTACAAAAAGCCCCGCCACTCGCATTATGACCAGACCCGCTAGAAATTGTCAAGAAAATCTTCTAAATCAGTCAAATAAGTTTATAAAATCAGTTCGTAAACTCTAAACGGCGACGACCGAAATCTCGGGATTAACTTCATCTTTTATCATATTTTCAATCGCCATCAGAGTTCCGGTTAGCGAACTAGGACAGCTACCACACGCTCCTTCGTACCGAATTCTGAGGGTATTGTCTTCGAGTCCGAGAATTTCGAGCCACCCTCCGTCACTCGCAAGATACGGTCGGATGCGTTCGTCGAGGAGTTCGTTTATCTGGATCAGAGTCGGATCGTCGCTCGCGGCCGCAGCGATTGAACCTCCGATCGTTGCTGCTGCCGCCGGCTTTTTACCATTGCCATTAGTTGATTTAACCGATTCGGCAGCGCGAATCGGAACAGCAAGCGATGGCAACAATTCGTCCCACTCGGCATCATCCGTTTTTTCGACGGTGATCATCTTGTCCATATAAAACACCGAAACCACCTCGCCGATATCAAATAGTGATTTAGCGAGAGCGTTTTCGGCTCCGACCTCAGCCGACTTGAACGAATGGGAAGTGCCGTTTGAAACCGGCTCCTTTAAAATGAACTTTACGGCGTTGGGGTTTGGAGTTTCCTGAATATCTGCGATCTTTGGCATTTCTTTTTCTAACTACATTTATCTAAAACGTAAAAAGTAAATCATTACATTTTTGTCAACATTATAATATCGCATTTTTGCCAGCGCTCATAATTTACCCTAGCAAAACGCGGTGGAGGCACTAGCAATACGAAAAAAGGGCGACCGAATCGATCGCCCAAATAACCTAATTCCCTCTTTCGAATTACCGGCAGAATATCTGCGTGAGGGATGATCCGTAAAACAATAAAACCGTTATCTCACATATAGTTCCTGAGTTATATCCCAACAACTGGAGCAAACTATTCTGTAATATGTATATCGTCTTTCTTATTGATCCGTCCCGAGAGAAATATCCCTCCCAACACGACCGTGGCTAGTGCGCAGACTCCAAACGCTACGAGATATACCTTGTTATCGTTGCTGCCGGTATATTGATAAAATGAGAATGCTGACAATCCAGCAAAAATTAGTGCTCCGATGGCAAATAGCATGTCTTTCACAAAAATCACCTCCAACTTGAATATGGCCCAATTTTAACGAGGTCAAGATGGCGAAACTGAGCAAAACTTCATTTCGCCCTTTTGATCCGGATAAACAATACTTATCAAACTGCGTGAACTAGAGAGAGTGTCCCAATCTTACTCCCACTTTGACGCGAAAAGCAAGCGATTCGGAAACCGCCATCGCGTCCGACCCCCACGGCCATCCGCACATACTACATGAGGAAGACTTATTGTAACATAAACTTAGCTTTTGTGCTTAAGGTCGCTCGCTATCTGTGCCGCGGCGATTCTTGGAATACCCTGAAGGTCATTCAGAAAATGGATATTTCGCCAATCGGCTTGTAAAAATATCTCCCTGACTTTGTCCGCCTGCCCAAACCCGATCTCAATCAAAATTAACCCACCGCGACGCAATAATCGCGGAGCCCCATCGAGGATCCGTTTTACGGCCGCCAGGCCGTCTGGACCACCAAAGAGCGCCGAATGAGGTTCAAATAGCCCTACCTCGGGTTGAAGGGAGTGGCAGTCATCATCCGGAATATACGGCGGATTTGAAACGATCAGGTCAAATTCCCCTCCGATCCCTTCGAAAATATCAGATCTCCGAAGCGACAGCCGATTGGACACATGATGAACGCGGGCATTGCGGGCAGCAAGTGATAATGCGGGATCCGAAATATCCCCGGCGACCGCCGTCGCCCTGAGATTGCTGTGAAGGATCGATATCGAAATACAGCCCGAACCGACGCCGATCTCGCAAAACGCCGGATCGCTAAGCGTTGACAAGAATCTAATCGCCTCCTCGACAAGAATTTCGGTTTCGGGCCTTGGTATCAGCACATCGGGCGAAACTTCGAAGTCGAGACCAAAAAACTCCTTTCGCCCAACGATATAATGAAAAGGCTCCCGGCCTGCCCGGCGCCGAATAAATTCGTCAAACATCGCAGTTTCATCGATAGTAAGTTCGTATTCCGGATGAGCTATCAGAAAAACCGCATCTCTCATTACAGCCAAAGCAAGCAGGGCCGAAGTTTCGCGACGCGGTTCGGCGATCTCAGCTCTCGCGAGCAGATCGGTCCCGGTTGAAATGGCCGAACGAATGTTCATTGGTTGTCCTCGTATTGAAAAATGTGTTTATCGTCGCCGATGAGCTTTTATAAAAAAAGGAGATTTACCGATTTGTGAATTCGGATCGTTGGATTCGCCAAACACGTCGACAACCTCATAGTTTTCATTGATCCAACTTCCAAGCGTTTGGTAGAAATCGGTTCCAAATGCAACGGAACCAAATTCTCTCATGGCACGATTTACTATGAAAATATAACGAACATTGTCCTTTTCTAACGCGGCGATCGCGGCGAGTTCATCCTGCTGACTGAGAAAGGCGGGAACAAAAACCTGGTGCCGAAGATTTATTTTTCGAGCAGTCAGGAAAGCAAGATCGCTGCCCTCCGGCAATACGGCGATCCATTCCTCGCGGTCGGTGTTGGCCAGGATAAATTGTTGGGCTTCATCTAATGCCGGCCCCGTATGTTTCTCGACAAAAACTGTCCCGCGCGGCGTGTCAATCCGGTAAACATACTTGCTTCGGTATCTATATCCAAAGGAAATTCCGAGAGCGATAACCACCGTGACGCTGATCGTCCGCGTGATAAACCTAGCTCGCGCAAAGGAGCTTTCATCCCCTGTCCATTTTCTAACTGCCTCGGGAAGGAATACCAACAATGCCAACATGATCAGTCCGAGCGATGTGGGCAAATAAAAGCTGCCGGAAAACCCGCCACTCGGAACGCGAAGAATAATCCGGATCAGTATCGCGAGACTAAAAATCGCTATAACAAATCGTGTTCCATTGTATCCACCTTGGGTCGGAGCGGCAGATCCATTCGGGGACAATAACTTCCGACGCCATTCGGCCAGAATAATTGCCAAAAGCAAGAATGGCACCGCCCGCAAAGGACTCCCGTCCCACTTGCCGATAAAAAAGAACAGGATGGTTGCAACGATCCCGGCTGAGATGGCCACAAGCGCCAATAAACGTGCCCGGAGTTTGCCCGTTCGATCACTGAGTAATACTATCGCACCGGCCAACCCGACTGACAGAAACGCCGCTCCTATCATTTGAATAAATGATGCGAACGGATGGTCCAGACCTGAGCGAAACCGGTTGTAATACACCAGCGATTCGGGGATATTTGTGTAGAACAAATGACAATCGTTGATCAGGACGTTCGGGTCGATATTCGCAAAAAGGACCACGAACACAGGAATTACGATAGCAAGTGCCGGAATTCCGGACAGAAAAAGGTCTAGGAACAACCTGCGAAAATTTGTTCCATGCAAATAAACCACATAGGCGAAAACGGTAACCGCACCCGCAAACCCGAATTCCTGCTTTGCGATGGCCGCGAAACCAATAAATATACCGGCTATAATGAGTTCCCGCTTTTTTCTTGTCTCCCAATGCCGGAGAACGAATAACAAAGAAGCCAACGCAAAAACAGCGGCGTGGAGAGCCCCAAAAGAGTACGGCAATATCAGATTGCCCGCAGGCTTAAAAACACACAAGACCAGGATAAAGCTAACGGCGATCGCCGTTTCAGCCGCCGGCATCAGCTGTCTGAAGATCCGATAACAAAGCAGTAGTAAAATTGCTGAAAACACGATCCCGCTAGCGGCAAGGGTGTCGATATGAACCCCGAACAACCAGTAAAGAGCCGCGTTGAAATATGGCGAAAACGGCGTGTAGGTATAATGAATATCACGATATAGCATTTCGCCATTTAGAAGTCTCAATGGCAGGTCTGTCTCGCGGCCGATATCAACGATCAACGATGTCCATCGCCGCCACGATACGAAAAGCATCGCGATAAACATCAGGATCGGCATCATTTGCGGGCGGAACGAGGATTTGAGGTCAGCAATAGGTGTCATTTCAGGACGGGTTAGCTAGTATTAGAACGTTTTGTAATATTTTCGAGGTTTTCTCACAGCCATAAGGCGTCAGGTTTTGGAATAATGGCATTCAACTTTGACGAAGGTTTTACGACCGTTGCATTATGCTAAAAGAATTTCGACTCGGAACGTTTATTCGGCCGCCTGATTTGAGGCAGATTATATGACTCCAAAAAAAGAACTTCAAGGCGGCCCTGATATCTCGTGCCCGTGCCTTTCGGTTGTAATGCCAGCTTATAACGAGGAAGCGACGATCGAACTCATTGTTGAGAAAGTTCTGGCCGTGCCCCATCTTCTCGAACTGATCATCGTCGATGACGCCTCGACGGACCGGACTTCCGAGATCGCACACAAGATCGCCGGTTCTGATCTGCGGATAAAATACGTTAGGCATAAAAAGAACAAAGGAAAAACGGAAGCCTTGAAAACGGCGTTTGCATTAACAAAAGGCGAAATTGTGATCGTACAGGATGCCGATCTCGAATACGACCCGGTCGAAATAGCAGACGTGATCGCCCCCATCATCCAGAAACATGCCGACGTGGTCTTCGGTTCGCGATTTATGGTCAAAAAGGCCACGCGCATCCTTTATTTCACACATTATCTGGCCAATAAATCGCTGACATTCGTCTCTAATTGCTTTACCAACTTAAATATGAGCGATATGGAAACGTGTTACAAAGCCTTTCGCGGTGAGATCATTCGCAACATGATCATAACATCGAGCGGGTTTGGATTTGAGGTCGAAGTAACTGCCAAGGTCGCGAAATTGCGGTGTGCTATTTACGAAGTTCCGATCAGCTATTACGGCAGAACCTACGGCGAAGGGAAAAAGATCGGTCCAAGAGATGGCGTTGCGGCAATATTCTACATTCTCAAATACAATTTTCTGACGACCCTAAAACAATCCTTTCGCGAATCATACAGGCTCGGATCGCAACGTGACCCGCATTTATTGGAATTCGATTCGAATGACTAATCACCCTGTCTATATCGGCAAAGACCTGGAAGCGATGTCTTTCGCGGTCAATTACCATAAATGGATCCTTGAGGAATTTCGTCCGTTTTTGGGAAGCGACATCGTGGAAGTAGGCGCCGGAACCGGCAGTTTTTCTGAACTCCTTCTTAAAGAAAAACCAGGAAACCTCTCGTTGGTCGAGCCGTCAGAAATGTTTGAGCATTTGACAAGGAATCTGTCACAGACGAAAACCGTGACTAAAATCTCGCTTTATCGTTCCATTTTTCTCGACGCCTCCGATAAGATCTTCAAAAAAACTCCTCCCGACACGATAATCTATATCAATGTTTTGGAACATATTGAGGACGATTTGGCGGAACTACAAACCATCTACCAAACCTTGGAAAAAAAGGGTTACTGTTTGATCTTCGTTCCTGCCTTGATGGGCCTTTATGGGGAATTTGACCGAATGGTCGGGCATTATCGGCGTTATTCAAAAAAGGATCTCGAAGAAAAATGTCGATCGGTCGGCTTTGAGATCGTGCTGTCCAAATATTTTGACTTTGCCGGAATTCTGCCGTGGTTTGTTAAGTACAAAATTTTCAGGTCGGACAAACTTAGCCCCGGAGCGGTGACGATCTATGACAAAATCGTCGTTCCGCTGGCAAGGCGGATTGAGGCACTCGTCCACGTGCCGCTCGGCAAAAATATTTTGATGGTCGTTCGGAAAACGGATGACTAATTAAGAGGCCACAACCCGTGCGCCCGAAATCGTCAGCGGTTCATTCCAACGACTTTTGCCCTTTTAAGCGAAAAGCTAGATAATAAGGCCTTGTAAAAAGGTACGCTTTATGAAGTTTTTCTCCGACATTCGATTATTGCTACTCGCCCTCTGGCTTGGTGCGGCGGTGTTTTTTATCGGCGTCGCACAATCGGCTTTTGCAGTGTTGCCGGACCGTGAACTGGCCGGAGCGGTTGTCAACCGAAACCTTTCGATCCT
This sequence comes from Pyrinomonadaceae bacterium, assembly GCA_041748715.1. Taxonomy (GTDB): domain Bacteria; phylum Acidobacteriota; class Blastocatellia; order Pyrinomonadales; family Pyrinomonadaceae; genus OLB17. Next base: position 9,045 of record JBGTCS010000520.1, read on the forward strand.
CAATTACGGCGGCCTTGTTATCGCGACGATTTTGATCTTAACGTCGCTCGTCGCCACATCCAATGTCAGCCGGTTATGGTTGTGGGTCGAGCGAGTCTTACTTCTATTGGTTGCCGCGGCCTGTGCGATCGGACAATTTGTGATCGGGATTTGGTTAGCGTCCGTCAGGGCCCAAATCGGTCGGCCGATCGACGAGTTGGCGGCGGACGACCCGCTGCGTATGCAGTTCGGCATGCTGCATAAGTATTCTGAATGGGTTCTGCTTATCGGTATGATTGCGGCCCTGATCGCATTTTTTATTATCTCAAACCGTAAATCTGGCACAGTCAAAGCCGACAAACCGGACGTTTACGACTTTTCAAAGGAATTTAAGGTCTGATTGTTATGGAAATGATCGAAAATCTCGGTGATTTTTCGGGACGCTTTGCCCGTTGGAGAGCTAATGATGAACTGTCGGGTTATCCCTGGATAGACAATAATGATACGCCATTTACGCCGGTTCGCCGTGCTTTGCCGATGCTGAATCTGGGCCTGATTTCGTCGGCCGGAGCGTATATTGATGGAATGGAGCCGTTTGATCTTGAGGATCGTGACGGCGATTTGAATTTCCTCGAAATCCCTGTCGAGGTCGATGCCGCCGACCTTCGCTATTCGGCCAAGGGTTACGATCCGACTGCGGTTCGCCAGGACCGAAACGCCCAAATCCCTATTGACCGCCTATCGGCATATTCGGCTAACGGAGTAATCGGCAGCCTCAATAATGTCTGGTGGAGCATGAGCAGCCATATCCCCAATGCCGGAAGAGTAGCCAGCGAACTCGGAACCAAGATCGCCGCCCGTTTGCATCGCTACGAGATCCAGACCGCGCTGCTGATTCCCGCATCGCGTCTTTGCCATCAGACGCTCGGCATAGTTGCCCGTACGATCGAGCAAAGCGGCATTCCGACGATAATGATCGCTGTCGATACTAAGATCACCGAACGTGTCCGACCGCCGCGAACCGCTTATTACAACGGCGAATTTGGCAGCGTTGCCGGTCAACCCAATTGGAGTGAATATCAACTGAGAGTTCTGGATGAAACTTTGCGGCTGACCGAGACATTTGACCAGCCAGGCTCACGAAAGTTATCTGTCGAACTCGAATCCAAGGTTGAGGCCGCACGCGGCGAAAGATAAGCGATCTTGATGCCCCGTGCGCAAGCCCGCGCATTAGCAAGGGCGTAACTTTCAACATGCGTGTTATGCCCTGGCTTACGCGCGCGCGCGCTTGCGCACGTTTTACGCCAATGGCGAATCGGGTTTTATAACGCTGAGATCGCGGAGTTAATCGCGGAGCTCGGAGAGTTTTCACCAACTGCATCTCCTGCTTCGCCAAACTATTTACACTCACATCGCCGCTAATTGCCATTGTTTGATCGCATCCAACGGATAGATCAACATAATTATATTTATCAGCAAACTGTCCCTGATCGTTATTAACAGCGTAACCTCGGTCAATAAGAACAGAGCAAGCGATTTCCAGAATCGGATCTTATAAGCGATCACAAACCCAAGCCCGCAGCTAACGATATCGGCGAGCGAATTGATGATCGAATCGCCAAAATAATCGAGTGAGATCGTCAATTCACGATAACGGTTGATAATGTAATTAGTATTTTCAGCGACTTCCCAGCTTCCCTCGATCAAAATGGCAAGAAAAAACCGCCACGCGAGCGAAAGCCGGGGGAAAATTAGCCCGATCAGCCAAAATTCGATAACGCCATGCAGGACGTGAGTAAAAGAATACGGGTCGATCACATGCTGCGAGTTATGGGCGGACCACACGTCCCACGCCCACGGCCAATAATCGCCGACCTGACACCACCAAACCCGGCCGAGCAAATTCAGCGAGATCGTCACCGTGACAACCACCGCTAGGACGGCGATCCAAGGCAAATAGTCGCGGGAACTTTGAATTGTAAAAATGCCTTTTGACTCTGACGATTGCGGCATAGAATGGAAAACGGTCCTCTGATCTCGTTGATTATACCGAATATCTGATAAATTCGTTCTCAATGAATCGGGATGAAATGATCGGCGGGGTCCGTGCACGCTCCAAGCCGTGGGACATAATTGTCATTGGCGGCGGAGCGACCGGTGTCGGATGTGCGGTCGATGCGGCCTCCCGCGGCTTGGCCGTGCTGTTGTTAGAGAGGCACGATTTTGGGAAAGGCACATCAAGCCGTTCAACCAAGCTCATCCACGGCGGAGTCCGATATTTGGCCCAGGGCAAAATTTCGCTGGTCCGCGAAGCGTTGAGAGAGCGGGCCATCTTGCTTCGTAACGCACCGCATGTTGTTCACAAACAAGCGTTTATCATTCCGTGCTACAGCCTCTGGCAAAAGATATTTTATGGCACCGGGCTGAAGATCTATGACCTACTTGCCGGCAAATATCGAATCGGACGCTCGGAAATACTTTCGAGGAAAAAAACCCTTGAGCATCTGCCGTCCATAAAGAGCGAGCCATTGTCGGGCGGTGTTTTGTATTACGACGGCCAGTTTGATGACATCCGCCTGCTTTTGGATCTGGCGGCAACGGCTCAAAAAAAGGGGGCCGTTTTATTGAATTATGCGCCGGTCAGCATGCTTACAAAAGACGAGGCCGGCAATGTCACGGGCGTCAAATTCGAAGATGTGGAAACCGGCGAGATAGTTACGGCCACGTCAAAATGCGTAATCAATGCGACCGGGGCTTTTTGCGACGCTGTCCGGGAAATGTCCGATGCGCACGCAAAACCTCTGGTGACATTTAGCCAGGGTGTGCATCTGGTTTTAGATCAAAGTTTT
>JBGTCS010000521.1:0-2174 GCA_041748715.1 Pyrinomonadaceae bacterium
CGATGCACGCTCGAGTTCGGTCCGTTTTTGCGATCTGCTTACCGAGGGTTTGAACCAAACCGGCTGCGATGTTGTGCAGATCGGAATGGTCCCAACACCGGTTCTTTATCACACGACTTTTACACAAAACGTCGATGGCGGCGTGATGATCACGGGTTCGCATAATCCGCCGGATCATAATGGATTTAAGATCAGCCTCGGGACATCGTCCCTGTTTGGTTCGCAGATCCAGGAGATCAAGAAAATTGCCATGTCCGGCAATTTTGAAAGCGGTTCGGGGAGAGTTGAATCTATTGACGTATTGAGCGGTTACGGCAGTGATATTACCGGTCGGATCGAACTCGGTAAGCGTAAACTCAAGGTCGTGATCGACGGCGGAAATGGAATGGGCGGCGTGACCGCTGTCCCAGTTTACCGCGAACTCGGCATCGAGCTGATCGAGCTTTTTACCGACCCGGATTCAACCTTTCCAAATCACCATGCCGATCCGACCGTCGAAGAAAATTTGCAGGATCTGATCTCTGGGGTTCGCGAGCACAATGCGGACGTCGGAATCGCGTTTGACGGAGACGGGGACCGGATCGGTGTTGTCGATGAAACTGGCCGGATCATGTGGGGCGACGAATTAATGGTTTTGTTCTCGCGTGCCGTGCTCGAGACACATCCGGGATCGACGATAATCGCCGAAGTTAAATGCTCACAGACCTTATTTGACGATATTAAACAGCGCGGCGGAAAACCGCTGATGTGGAAAGCCGGCCACTCGATCATAAAATCCAAAATGAAGGAAACAGGTGCGACGCTCGCTGGCGAAATGAGCGGGCATATTTTCTTTGCCGACAGATTTTATGGTTTTGACGACGCAACATACGCCGGAGCCAGGCTGCTCGAAATCCTTTCAAAAACCGATAAACCACTCTCTGCTCTTCTCGCTGATCTGCCAAAACTCTATTCGACCCCGGAACTTCGAGTCGACTGTTCTGACGAATCGAAATTCAGAGTCGTGGAGCAGATTGCCCAATATTTTTCTAAAGATCACGAAGTTAACACCATCGACGGCGCTCGAATTCAGTTCGAACACGGCTGGGGGCTGGTTCGTCCGTCGAATACTCAGGCGATACTTGTAATGCGTTTTGAGGCTGACACGGAAGAGTATTTAAATACTATAAAAGCTAACGTAGAGACTAAGGTAAACGAATTGATCTAAAGGAGTTTGGTAAAACCGGCTTGCTCAAAGTGATGATCTTCCGTGAATACCTTGGTGATATTCCGCTCAGTCATTATCACAAAGCTTGTGCAATCCACGAGACCCCAAGCCTTATCGCGTCGTTCGCCGTATAGTTTTTGCCCGCGATCAAAAAGTCCGCTACTGGATGGGACGACCTCGATCGAAGACGAGTGTTTCAAAGTTTGAATGAACTCCGCAGTTCGCAAACGAAAGTCATGGGATGAAAGAGCATTTCCCAATTCGATGAGTACAAATTCAGAGGTTATGAAAGCCGTGTCAGTTTCCCAAAGCCTTTCAAATATTTCACGTGCAACGCTATGAAGTGAATCGCGGGTATTTGCCAGTGCTATCCATCCGACCGTGTCAACAAATACGTGGGGCATCGACTATTTTTTTGGTGTTCCGTAGAGATAATGATCGTGTTGAGAGGCCAAGTCGTCTATACCGGTATCGATTTGAAATTCGTCAATGAGAGTCTTTAGTGATACTCGGCCATTCGTGCCGTTTGGCGGTTTCACTTCTTCGGCCTCTTCATCGAGAAACGTAATGATGACCTTCCGCCCTTCATCCGTTTTTTTGACCGGGCTGAGCGGCAGTATTATGCCGTTTTTGATTTTTCCTTTGACTGAGATCATCGTTCTACGCTCAACTGAAATACTCTGTCATAAATCTTCTCACATCCTTGATCATTGATTCAACATCATGTTTCGTAAACCCGCCTAAGCCATGGGCCGCTTTGTTTCGTAAGTCTGCCAACGCAGTTATCTGTTTCAGTTTGAGGAGATTATAAACACCAGTCTTAGTGAGGTCGGCGTTCATGGTGTCGAGTTTGGGCTTGAAACTATTTATCGAGTCCGTTGAAAAACCAACTTTTAGGTATCGTCAAATATTTTGTGCAAATGATCGGTTATTGCTTTTTGTTTTCATTTTAATAAAAGTTTCTCAA
>JBGTCS010000522.1:0-5372 GCA_041748715.1 Pyrinomonadaceae bacterium
GACCTCGCTTGGCCAGGCCGGTCAGGCGTCGAATGCTGAGCTTATCGCCACGCGAAATGCGATCGAGGCCGAGTTGCAGTCGGTTGCGACGGTTTACCGAAAAGTCATGGTGCCGATGCGCGATGGCAAACGGATGGCGGCGGACATTTATCGGCCAAAGGATAACAACAAGCAGTATCCGATCATTTTTTCGCGGACGCCTTATAACTTTAATTTTTGGGATGTGCGGCTCGGTGCTCCGAGGGATATGACGTCGATTCTCGACGCCGTAAAACGCGGCTACGCCTACGTCGTGATGAATGAACGCGGTCATTTTTTCTCGGATGGCAACTACGACATTCTCGGACCGCCGACCACCGACGGCGAGGACGCGGTCAAGATGTTGACGACCCAGCCGTGGTCAAATGGCAAACTCGGCACGATCGGGTGTTCCTCGACTGCCGAATGGCAGATGGCGGTCGCGGCCCGTGACGTGCCGGGTTTTACCACAATGATCGCACAGGGTTACGGTGCCGGCGTGGGGCGTGTCGGGCCGTATTACGAGCAAGGCAACTGGTATCGCGGCGGAGCCGTTCAGATGCTGTTTGTCGCGTGGCTCAACGGCCAGCAGAATCAGGTTCGCCCAATGTTCCCTGCTGACACTCCAACTGAAGAGCTGATCCGCGCTTCCAAATCGTTTGATTTGGCACAGCAGGCTCCTTCGGTGGATTGGTCAAAGGCTCTTCGTCATCTGCCAACTATGGATATCATCAAGGCTGTCGATGGCCCGCGCGGTATTTTTGCCGATGAAATGCCGGTCGCAACCGGCGGAGCGATGATCAAACGTACTCCGAACGATCCGGCATGGTACAAAGGCGGATTGTTTCACGATGACATGAAGATCAACATTCCCGGGTTTTGGTTCATGTCGTGGTACGACGTCTCGGTCGGCCCGAATCTCGCTCTTTACAATCACGTCCGCAAAACTGCCCGCCCCGATATCGCTGACAAACAATACGCCGTGATCGCACCTGTTCTGCATTGCAGCTACACGCGTGCTACCGAAAACACGATCGTCGGCGAACGAAGCATGGGCGATGCCCGGCTCGATTACAGCAAGATGACCTACGACTGGTTCGACCATTTCTTAAAGGGCGAGAACAACGACGTGCTCAAGCGCCCGAAAGTACAGTATTTCACGATGGGCAGCAACAAATGGCAGTCTTCAGAATCCTGGCCGCCGGTCGGTGCCGAACCGATGAAATTCTATCTCTCAAGCAATGGCAAGGCCAACAGCCGAAATGGCGACGGAAAACTGGTTGCCGCTCCGCCCGAGAAGGATTTGCCCGATATTTTCAGTTATGATCCGATGAATTCCGTCCCGTCGTTTGGCGGCAACGTCTGCTGTACGGGAAACGCGGTTCAAGGCGGTTCGTGGGACCAGAGCAAGATGGAAGAGCGTGACGACATCCTCGTTTACAGCACCGACGTGCTAAAAGACGGCTTCGAACTCAGTGGGCCGATCGATGTGACGCTCTTCGTCTCGTCCGATGCCAAAGACACCGATTTCACGGTCAAGCTGATCGATGTCGATGAAAATGGAAAGGCATGGAACCTCGACGAAACGATCCAGCGAATGCGGTACCGCGATGGCTACGACAAACCACTCGCTTGGATGGAATCCGGCAAGGTTTACAAGGTTAAATTCCAACCCATGACCACCAGCAACTTTTTCACCCCCGGCCATCGCCTCAGGATCGAGATCTCAAGCAGCAACTTCCCCCGATTCGACCGTAATATGAACACTGGCGGGAAAAATTGGGATGAGGTTAAGGGCGTGGTGGCAAAGAATACGGTTCACCATTCGAAGCAGTATCCGGGGGAGGTTGTGATTTCGGTGGTTGGGCGGAAGTAAAAGTCCGATTTAAGCTTGAGTTAACGCCACGAGTTTCGAAGCTGTGTCGCAAAAGATAGGTAAAGGCGGAAGAAATCGAAATTACCTTCGAGAAACCACGAAAGGTCTTATATTTCTTCGCGACAAAATCGAGAGTATTCAAATCCAGGAAATTGATGACAAAAATCGGGTCGCGGCTATTGCCGCCGTTTTTTCTAATCCAGTTGTAATTGGGAGACCACGAGTTTTTCCAACAGGATTTTTATTGCTTCTAAACTTGCGGTTCCACCGGCAGATTTTAAAGTTTTCATCGCCTTCTTCCAAATCGGATCGTTCTTCGCATTTGCTAAAAATTCTTGTCCCGTCCACGTCAAGTTTCCTAACTTCCATATTCCGCCGGTCCCCGTCGGAATGTGCTGAATATTGGCGAAATTTGCCTGTTGCAGTAGGTCCAGATGGTAATCAATTTCGGCTTTTGAATGACCATATACTTCAGGAAGAAAAAAGAGCCCCTGAGTAGATTTTTCCTCGGAAACTAAGAGTAATTGTCGAATCAAGTTTAAACCCAGATTAGGCGATAGAAACTTTTTGCCCGCGAATCACGCGAATGAACCCGAATAAAAGAAATTCTTCTGAAGTTTTGATAAGTGAATTATGCAAAGCCGGTTTCTTTTTCGCGTCTTTTCGCGTAATTCGCGGGCAAAATTCCTAATGCGTAATTTGGGTTAAATCCCGCCTCATTAATCGAGCCTCCCATGTCGGTTCACGACTTTGCCTTTGTCGTCAGGCCGAAAGCTCGTTCGGATTTACGGACTAAGCCCATTATTCCGAAGAGCGGTTTGTCATTGTAGTGGGCGGCGCTGCAAACACTCCGACACCAACCTTTTGAGCGATAGCCGTAATTTCGGTCATGCCACTATTATCGATCACGCCCTTCCCGAACGAAATCGACAATCTCCTTTGTAGAAACACCAAGGTCTACACCCGCCACGTCAAGTGCAGATCGCCTCGTTCTGTCTGGTTTGAGGATGAATACCTGTCCATCTTCTCGTTTTATACGAACTTCGCCTTGTTCACTCGCTCGTTCAAGTAAAGCGGACAGATTTTCCTGGGTTTCAAGATAAGTTTGCATTTGTTAGTCCACCTCCAAAATTTTAATGCCTGCCGCTTTTGCCGGATAAGCTAACCCGCCATCTAGTGTCAACAAAGGACAACGGCGATTCAGGGCACAAGCGATCATATAACTGTCATACGCATATACTTTGTACTTGTCAACAATTTCCAAGGCTTGTTCCAGATCAACGTCAACCAAATCAACCGGAATTTGCTGGTAGATCTCAATCGCCATCACTGCTTGGTCCACACTAATGCGACCGCGTTTAATCATTGCCGAAAATGCGTTGCCTATTTCCCAGTACAACGAACGCGGGGCAACCAAATCAAAGCCTTGCGTTTTCGAGATTAACGAAGGCTTTTCCGGTTCATCCGCAATAACAGCGATAATTATTGACGTGTCAACGACCAAATATGTATCCATAATGTCGTAATAGGTACTTTATCAAATATGCCCCGTGCTTTTAAATACCAAGCTACCCTAAAATTGGCTAACCCAAAACCCTGTCGAGAATGCGTAATCCTGCGACTTGTTTCTTAAGGCGTAAGTGGTTCGGAAGGCTTTCGGATTCAAATTCCGATCGGCCCAGGTCTGACCGACATCTGTCATTTACACCTAATTGTAGAATAATGTACCATTTACCAGCATGGCGCGGCCTTTGATCTTATCCTTAGACGGCGAGGAATATCCGGTGACGATCGTTAAGATCGACCGTGAGAAGCTCTATGGAAAAGTTGAGATCGAGGCGTTTGATGTGAAAGGAAACGAAGCCTCGCTACGAGTGCTTGCTGCGGATGGCAAGACTCTGATCGACAAAGGCGGGACAGCTCTCGCTACCGTGACGGACAAAGGCGACTCGGTCGAGCGGAACGAGCTTATCCCGATGACGCTCGACGGAGAAACGATCGAACAGGTTCCGTCGTCTTTCAATCAAAAAAACGAACTCAAACCCGCCAAGGTCGAAGACTATTTTACACAGATAGTTAAGAGCGTTTATCTGGTCGGGACGTTTGAGACCAACGACATCTCGGCCCTGCACGATCATCTTTCGGACGATCGGATCTACTGGTTCCCTTTTAGCTGGCGCGGCGGTATTGAATATGACAACGCATATCTGATCGGCTCGGGCGGTGAGATATTTTTGGTCGTCGGCAAACAGGCCGATTTTCAATATATAAAACTAAATCAGGCCGCGGTTTTAGAATCGACCGAGGAAGAAGAGATCTCGGCCGACGACCTGGATTTTGATCTGATGTGACGGACGGAGTGGGGACACTCTTGTCCGCCCGTTAATATATTTAAGACTTGCGGACAGGAGTGTCCGATCTCCGGGAAGAAGAGATATCGGCAGATGATCTCGATTATGATTTGATGTGACGGGCGGAGCGCGGACACTCTTGTCCGCCCGTTAAAATATTTAAGACTTGCGGACAGGAGTGTCCGCACTCTGGTTATGCCAATAAATATTAGCAATTCGAACAATCGTGACGCGGTCGTAGCTCTTGAGGCTCTTAATCCGACGCGCGAGGTCAGATATACCGATCCAAAGGGCCGGCCAGTCTCGACGCGTAAGCTGTTGAAAACAGACGTCCTCCATGATCTTCCCGAATTACTCGAAAAGAACAAGACGCTTGATAAAGTTGCTGACAGCCTGATCAAAGACGACCCGGAAGTTGATATCGAATCTTTCGGATCGATACTGACCGATATGTCCCGTGTTTATGTGACAAAAAAAGGGATCATTCATCTCGTCGAAGAGATCGAGGTCGTTTACAACGCCGATGGAACGGAACGCGAACGCCGACCGCGGATCAAAGAAATTCAAAACATGAATGGCGAGTTCCCCATGCGTTGGACCGGAAAATTTATTAAAAAGATCGACGCCGCGCACCGGTTTGTTTTTACTAATAAGAAACAGCTTATCCATGTAAACGGCCTGACGTTCGATTTTCTATTTGAAATGGCCAAGGATCTCGATGAGCGAGATTCGCTTCTGCTCGTCCGCGGCGGTGCAAAAGGCAACGAACCGCTCGTTATGAACCGCGGCGGCAAACCGTACAACGCCTTTCTCGAAGGCCGCGTCAAGGACGATTCGTACTGTCTGATACTGCATTTATCGAATATGGAGCTGAAACGACCTAAGGATTTCGAGAACGAATAAGAAAGTTGCCACGAATGCACGAATAGGACGATTCTTATTCGTGCATTCGTGGCAAATTTAGCGTCATAAAACTGAAAATGCTGGACCTGGAATTCGACAAGAAAAAATTTACCTGTAAATTTGGCTACTGTACGGGCAAGGCTCCGGACCTTTCCGACCCGTCGCTACACGTCAAATCGCAGGATTATAAACGGCGGGTCAGCGGTTCGATGAAAGCGATCCCG
>JBGTCS010000523.1:0-15456 GCA_041748715.1 Pyrinomonadaceae bacterium
GTAAAAAGGCAAAATTAAAAAGGCAAAATCAGAGTTTTTACTTTTTACTTTTTACTTTTGCCTTTTCATGACTGAAAGGAGTGAATTATGCCTAGAGCAAAACGTGGAAATAAGCGTCTCGAGAAACGCAAAAAAATATTAGCCTTAGCCAGAGGTTTTCGTGGAACTAAATCAAAGCTTTACCGCTCGGCCAAGGAATCGGTCGAACGCGCGTTAAATTTTGCCTATACTGGCCGAAAATTAAAAAAACGCGACTTTCGTAAACTGTGGATCGTCCGAATTAACGCGGCTTGCCGTTTAAATGACATCAAATATTCGCAGTTTATACACGGCTTGAATCTGGCCGAGATCGAACTCGACCGAAAGGTGCTCGCTGATTTGGCAGTTAAGCAGCCTGAAGCTTTTGCAACGATCGTTGGACAAGCAAAGGACGCTATAGGAAAGAATGCCCGGGCGTCAGCTTAGATCTTAGCCGCGCTTCGCGTGTTATGATTTATACTCAGTAGAATCCTGTTGGAGGTCTTATGGTAACTATCACATTCGCCGACCCGGACACGGAAAAAAAGGCTTTGGGGTTTCTGTTAGGCCGGTTTCGGGGACGGGTGCAAAAGTCAGGTGAACATATTGTGCCTGAGGCGGCGTTAGCGGCTTTGGCCTTTGAGGGCTACGCGTTTACGGTCTTGGGACGATCGACATATGAGCAGCAAATTGCGGCGCTTCGAGATACTTCTACCGCTCCAGTTTAACGACGGCCGCGAAGTCCCCCGCGAATTGCTCGGCGAAGCTGTTAGCGAAATTGTCGACCGTTTTGGTGCCGTCAGCTACGAACCTCAAACAGTCGAAGGGCATTGGACCAGGGAAGGGGTCGTGTATCGAGATGCCCTTTCAAAAATTGTGGTCGACATTGCAGACACACCGGGTAACCGGAAATGGATGCGTTCGTTCAAGTCGCGTTGGCTTTCGAAATTTGATCAGGTAGATCTTTGGCTTATTAGTTACAAAATAGAGGTGGATTGATTCTCTCGCTGAATCCGGAATGCAGGAGCAAAAGGAAAAGATCGAAACTATCCGCGAAGCGTTCGAGCAAGAGTTCGAACGCTTTGCTGATTTGAGTCTTGACGGTGTCGCCAGTGCCGACGCTGAGGTCTTGCTGCGCGAGTTGGGCGAGCTGAAGATAAGGCACGCGGGTAAGAAATCGGCTCTTTCCGGTGCGATGAATCTTGTCGGAAAGGTCGAACCCGATCAGAGGGCGGGATTTGGTCAGTTTGTCCAGTCTATCCGTCATGGCATCACCCAAAAAATAGAAGCTGCTGAATTCGAACTCAGCTCGTTGATTGCAAATTCCAAGATCGAACTCGAACGGCTCGATGTTACGATTCCCGGCCGACGGCCGCAAACCGGGCATCTTCACCTGATAACGATCCTTCGTCAAAAGATCGAGGATATTTTCGTCTCGATGGGTTATGCGATCGAGGACGACCGCGAGATCGAAACCGATTATTACAATTTTGACGCGCTGAATATTCCCGACGGGCACCCTGCCCGCGAATCGCAGGACACGTTCTATACGACAGACGGGTACGCATTGCGGTCGCAGACATCGACGGTGCAGATCCGTGCGATGGAACGACTCGGCGTACCGATTCGGATCATCGCACCGGGTAAAGTATTCCGACGCGATACGCCTGATATGACGCATGTGCCGATGTTTCACCAGATCGAAGGCCTCTGCGTCGATAAAGGCATCACAATGGCCCATCTCAAGGGCACGGTTACCGAATGGCTTAAGCGGCTTTTTGGTGATGACACGATAACCCGGTTTCGCCCGTCCTACTTCCCTTTTACCGAACCAAGCGCTGAATTCGATTTTTCCTGTTTCAAATGTCACGGCACGGGTAAATATGAAAGCGAACGATGCCGTCCCTGCAAAGGTTCAGGCTGGATCGAACTTGGAGGTTCCGGAATGGTTCATCCAAATGTTTTGAAAGCGGTCGGGGTTGATCCGCAAGTCTATTCGGGATTCGCGTTCGGCTTCGGCCTCGAACGCATGTGCGCTCTTATGTATTCGCTAGACGATATTCGTCTGATGTTCGATAACGATGTTAGGTTTTTGGAGCAGTTTAAGTAGTGCGGGCTGTTAGCCCGCAGGACAGACTAACAGTCTGTCGTACTCCTAGGAATCCGATCTTTGGAAAATATGTTAAAGTTCAGGTCTGAGGCTATATGCAAATCACAACTGTCGAAGGTATCGTTAAGAATGGCCAAATACTGCTCGGTGACGAAGTTGTTTTACCCGAGATGACAAAGGTTTTTGTTATTATCCCCAATAACGACAATCTCCGGCGAATAATGAGCCCGAGACTTGTTAACAAGGCAGACGCAAAAATATTCGAAAAGAGGGTCGAGGTTGAACTTGATGACGAAATTTGACCTTTCTTTTGATCCACCCGCCCCGATCGCAATAATAGCAATGCGAATAATTGAGGGCGGCGAAAGGTTGCGGGATGTGAAAATGCTTCTCGACACTGGTTCAGGTATTACTCTTCTACCGCGAGCTAGCCTTAACGCATTGGGAATCGATCCATCCGGTATTAAAGAATATGAATTGGTCGGTTTCGACGGACACATTACCAAGTCGAAAATTTTCCACTTACAAGTGATTTTTATCGGGAAGCGATTTACGGAAAATTTTTGTGCGATAGATGATGCGGTCGGCATTATCGGACGGGACATTCTTAATCGAATACCAATTTTATACGACGGTCCGAATTTAGAATGGAGCGAGGTTCAATCCCCCCAATAACCATAATATTTTTGCATGAACATCAGCTACAACTGGCTAAAAGATCTGATCGATATCGATCTGTCACCCGATGATTTGGGAAAAAAACTGACAAACGTCGGCCTCGCGGTCGAGGGAATTCATAACCACGGCAATGATCACGTCTTTGACATTGATCTGACATCCAATCGCCCTGACTGCCTTTCACATTTTGGCGTGGCGAGAGAAATATCTGTTATCACCCAGGCTAAAACACGGCACGTGGGGAGTGTGCCTCTCGATCACGGGCAATCGGCGAGTTCCCAAAATCTGGTAACTATCGAAGATCCCGATCTTTGCCATCGATTCACTGCCCGCATAATTCGCGGTGTTAAGATCGGCCCGTCGCCACAATGGCTCGTGGATCGTCTTGAAGCGATCGGTGAACGCCCGATCAACAACGTCGCCGATATAACGAATTATGTAATGCACGAGCTGGGCCAACCGATGCATTCGTTCGATTTGGATAAATTGTCAGGTCAACGGATCGTCGTCAGACGAGCAAAAGTTGGTGAGATCATAAAAACGCTCGATGAAGTTGAGCGTGAGCTGGACGATTCAATGCTTGCCATTTGCGATGCCGAAAAACCCGCGGCGGTCGCCGGTATTATGGGCGGCCTGAACTCGAGCATCACTAGAGATACAACTAATGTTTTACTTGAGGTCGCTTTGTTTAAACGAAGCAATATAAGAGCTACATCGCGAACACTAAACCTTTCGACCGAGGCCAGCTATCGTTTTGAACGTGGTGTCGATATCGATAATTTAGAACGTGCTTCGTACCGTGCCGCCCAGTTGATGGCAGAGCTTGCGGGCGGTCAGATCGGTGAATTTGTCGATGTTTATCCAACCCCATTCGAGCCCCAAACGGTCAAATCAAACGATATTTCGTCCGCGGTCAAACGACTCACTGGCCTTGAAACCGAGACTCTGGAATGCTTGAGGATATTAGATTCTCTTGGAATCACGGAAGATGAAGGTTCTTCTCGCGAATCGCGGGTATTTTCCGTTCCTTCATGGCGGCATGATATTGCAATTGAGGAAGATCTGGTCGAAGAGATCGCCCGGCACGCCGGTTATGAAAATATTAGCGCTGAGCTCCCGCCCGCCTATGGTGCCGGAGAATATCAGCCGACGGAGAGCCGTGAAAAGCGACTCCGTCAAACCCTCGTCGATATTGGATTTGACGAAGCCCTCTCGTACAGCTTTATTGATACAAAATTTGACGAGTTATTTGAGATCATTCCCGGATTGCTCGACGCCGATCCCGGTGAGAGATTTATTACGCTACAGGACTCGGTCATCGATGGAGCGGTTCGCATGCGTCCGTCCATCATTCCCGGCCTGTTAGATGCTGTTCGATTAAATTTTAATCACCAGCGAAAGGATCTGCGGCTATTCGAACTGGGAAAGGTATTTGCATCTAAAACCGGAGAAGACAATCTTCCAAACGAGCAAAAATCCTTTGCCCTGATTGTCACCGGCAGCGAGGTATTCGAAGGTCGGGCGATGCCAGTTAGACAATTTGATTTCTATGACGCAAAGGGCGCCGTTGAGGCCGCCCTCGAATCGACTGGCGTCCAGGATATTGTGTATAAGCCAGCAGATGTCAAACATTTGCGGCGAGGCCAATCTGCATCGTTCTCTTTGAATGGAACTCTCGTCGGTTATGTTGGTCGGCTGGATGACGATATCGCGGCTAGTTATAAATTCCGTCAGCCGGTTTATTTGGCCGAGCTCAATTTTTCAACGATTACGCAGTCGCAGGTTCAAAACGTGGCTTACCGGCCACTGGTTAAATTCCCTGCTATCGTTCGCGACATTTCATTTGTCGTAGACAGAAAAACGGAATTTTCGAATATTCGTCGCGCGATTTCCGAGCAGGGTTTCTTGCTTTGTAGAAATGTAATGTTTGTCGATATTTACGAAGGCAAAGGTTTAGCCGAAGATGAGAGATCGATAACCGTCAGGCTTGAATACCGGAGCGACGAAGGTACATTGATCGATGATGAGGTTGAGGTTTTGCATAAACAAATCGTGAGCCAAACAGAACAAAAGCTTGGAATTAGGACGCGGTTTTGATAAATCCTTTATCTTTTACTTGAAGTTTTTTGCAAAACTAAACATAATCGTAAGTCAGTCAAACATCCCAAACTGGAGACCGCCGAATGAATGCCTTAACGGGAATGGAAAAATTCTCGCATCTTGAGGATAAGATATACCTCACCATCGAGTACGCCAAGAAAATGCGTGACGAAAAGGAGAGACTTGAGAGCGAAGCAGCATCGTTAAAAAAAGAGACGGTCAGAGCAATCGCCGAAAAGGAAGCGATCGAGAATAAACTCGCTATTCTATTAGCCGAAAGAGATTCGATCCAATCTAAGGTTGAGGCAATGCTTGACGCCATCACGACGATCGACGCTGACGCCGCCGCCGCCGCCGGTCGATGATAACCTAAGAACCCTTTTATGTCTGAACAAACGATCAAAGTCGAGATATACAATCAAACCTACAGCATCCGTTCGGATGGCGATAACCAATATATTCAAGATCTGGCAGACTACGTCGATGCGAAAATGACTGAAATTTCGTCCGGAACGATGACCGTCGATTCGTTAAAAGTGGCGATTCTCGCCGCACTTCATATCGCTGACGAATTTCACCAGGCCAAGCTCTCGCAGGCACAGGTCGATGCTCAATTGGGAACCAGGAGTTCCGAATGCTCTGAAATGCTGGATCGAATACTAAAACACCGGGACAGCGAACCCCAGACCGTTACCACCGGACCGTAATCAATCGAGTCATTTTTCTTGAACAAGCGGATGATAGGAGATTTTGATCTTCTATCATCTTTTTTCTTTTTACCCGCCGCTTACTGATGTGCTAGTATTCGAACTGGCGAAGGATAGTGACTGCGTTCCCCGTTTCCGGACGCATATATAATTGAGCCAACATATGAATGCCGGGAGGCTAATGCCGGTTTCGGTGCGATCTTTTACGATAGAGAATCGCCATAGGTACCGGCTCTGATGCTCGCAAGAGCAGAAAGCCACCCACCTGTAACTAACAGGTTCAATTCATACGTTCGAACGGTTTCGCGGTTTCCATTCGCCAACAATATTTAATTCTGATTACGGCGTTTTCTTAAGAGAGCGTCTTTTTTTTGAAAAAATACTATTCAAGGTCTTCTTTTTCGAGTTCGAGTCTGATTTCCTCAGACATCCTGGCGGCTTCGAGTGCTAAAGGCAATTCCGCCGTGCGAAGTGAGAGTTTCTTGAGGGCGAGTTCTGACTCTGCCAAACCGCCTTGGCGGCTCGCGGCCGCTTCGATCATCTGAAGACGCGATTCGGCCTCGGCCAACATCAACTTGGCCTCGTCGTTGATATTACCTATCTTTTCAATATCTCTCGATATTTGGGTCTGAAATTCCTCTGCCTTTGAGCTTTTCAACTGCTTGACAGAGTTTTGACGGCGATTGGCCAACAATAGTTCCCGTCGAGATGATTTGATGATGCGTGTCGCCGTCAGTCTCGAAGCCAATGTCTCGCGAAATGCGTCGGCAAGCAACAAATCACGGGCTTCAATGGCTTTGAGAGCTCGTTTTTCGCTAGATTTTAGCTCGTTCCGGAACCAGGCAATTTCCTCGGCTTTAATCCCGTCAGCGGCGATGCGTTCACGCATCGAGGCGGTCCACGACGATTTTCGATGGATCAAAATGCCGCTGATAATCAGACCGGCAAGTAAGCCAATGACGGTTATCGCAATTCCCAACGCCAATATCACAGCCTTGACGGGCGGCCCGCCACCGCTAATCAATAGAAGGATAAAGGTGATAAGAGCTGGTACGGACGGAAGCATCAGCGGGGCGGCGATCGCGCCGGCCAACAATTTTTTGCCCCGTGAATATTCGCGAAGTGTTATTTCTTCCATACCGTTTCTTTCAACAGTCTAGCGCAGTCAATGTTCAATCGCGGAAACCGTTCATCTACATTTGGCATCAGATGTTTAGTTATTTGACGGAAATATATTATTATTCAGATGATCGATCGGGATTTTATGATTACACGGCTACTTTCTATGCTGCTCATGGCCTCCGTCGTTTTTACGACGGACTTTTTTGCCCAGCGACCCGATGATAATCAGCGTGTCCGGACCGTAACTATCCCCATCTCGATTTTTACAAAAAAAGAACTCAAGGAACGCCAGGCCGAAGAATACGTTCAGGCCGACCGGCTCATCGTTAAGGAGGATAATGACGAACAGCAGATCCTGTCGATCCGCAGTGTGAGCGATTCGCCGCTTTCGCTTGCTTTGGTGATTCAGGAGGATCTTGCTTCCTCTTTCAATCTTCAGCTCAAAGATATCCGCGATTTTATCCGTAATTTACCCGAGGGCACCCGCGTCATGGTTGCCTACAGCCGAGCTGGTTCGATCCAGGTCCGGCAAAGGTTTACTGACGATCTCGTTAAGGCGGCTGAATCATTGCGAATAGTCGCCGGCTCTGAATCGCTGGCTCCGCGCAGCCCGTTCGACAGCGTTGATGAAGTCTTGGGACGCTTCGACGGGTTGCCGTCTGGCCGCCGAGCGGTACTTCTGTTTTCGGATGGTTTGGACACCTCAGCCGGTCTAAATCTCGCGTCGATCTCACAAAGTTTTGACCTCGACCAGGCGGTGCTCAAGGCACAGAGAAAAGGTATTGCTATCTATTCCTTCTATTCACCGACAACGACTACCGAAAATGGCAATTCAACATTTATCTTTGCGGCACAGGGGGCGTTGAATAAACTCTCTGAAGAAACCGGTGGTCGGGCATTCTTTCAGGGTTCGATTGCTCCGATCAGTTTTTTGCCGTTTTTTCGTGAGTTGGTGATATCGCTGAACCGCCAATTTTCGCTTACTTATTTGTCAACCCACATGAAAAAGGGCTACCACAAGGTTCAAGTTCAAAGCACTAATCCTGAGATCAAGATCGAGCATCCCAAGGGTTATTATTATCGGTGAGCTAAACGATTTTTGAATTACATCCCTGACAGACATACACATCTTCTTTTATCAGAAGTCCGATCCAGAATAAGGGGAAAAATACCACGAGGAGTACCGCGAATGTGATCCAGCCCCCGGTGGAAATTCGCCGTTCGACCCGAGGCGGATAATTTGTCATGCAGTTGGGGCAGCGAAACGGTCGAGTTATTCCGGGAGTTTGCTGATACATAAGCGGGGCTGCGGGATATTTTGGCTGGACCCGATCAAACGGTGAAGTTGACGACGCCGACGAGTCGATCGGCAGCGTTTTTCGGGCGTCCGTCCCGGTTTGAAACTCATCCGTTTTCCACGCGTAGGGTCGCGGGGCCGAGTGATCATAGGGATTATCCGGTAACGGCTGATGCTGCGGCATTGTAAATTTGGTACCACAAAACCTGCAAAAGTTCGTTTCCGGAGTATTTAGTTTTCCACAGTTTTGACAAGGGTTCATATCAAAGGGCGGTCATTCTACCAACTCTAACGAATATATCAGACAATTGTTCTATTATCGATATCGCCCTGAGTTTCCCGCTTGGTATCTCGCTGTCGATTCTGCTGCAACCGATATCGTTGCCGCACCGTCTAAAAATCGGTAAGCTAAAAGACAAGACATTGCTCTCCCCTTAAAAGTATTATGAAAAATATTCTGACCGCGGCAGTATCAATTGTTCTATTTGCTGGTGCCGTATTTTCGCAGCCGTCGGACGCAGCCCTTCGCTCGGTGACGGACAAAGACAGGCTGAGCCGCGACGACAGCGGCAAGTTACAGACGTTGTCGGCGTCGGAACATTTGTCGCGCGGCAAGACCTATTTTGACAATCGTTTGTTTCCTCAGAGTCGGGAGCATTTTCAAAAGATCCTTGACATCTACGCGACGGATTCGGCGATGTCCGGAGCACTTTTTATGACCGGAAGGTCTTATTATTGGGAACGCCAATATGCAAAAGCGATCCCATTTCTCGACCGGGCAACGCGCGAATTTCCAGCGACAAAAGACGGCCGCGAGGGACTTTATTTTAATGGCTCGTGCAACGTACGCTTGGGAAAGAACATTGAGGCGGCCAAGGTTTACGAACAATATACAGTGATGTTTCCGACCGGCGAACGGGTCGACGGAGCGTATATGAACGTCATTGACGCACTTCGTGAAGCCGGAAAATATGACGGGGCAAATGAATGGGTTGATAAAACCGTGAGCCGTTTTAATGGTACACCGACAGAGACAAATGCGCTCCATGCCCGGCTCCGAATGGAGATTTACCGCGGCCATTGGAAAGAAGCTGAAGCGACGGGCGACAGAATGTTAACCGGGGCAAAGTTTTTTGATTCGATGACGAGTATGGATGAGGTCAAATACTTGCGGGCGTTCGCGATCGAAAAATCCGGTAAGAAACAACTTGCGATAGCCGCATATTCATCGATTCCAAACACGCTTACCTCTTACTACGGCGGCTTGGCATCTGAGAGACTCGCAAAAAACGGAGCGAAATTTAAGATTCCCGAACCGCCGACATCGCGCCAAATTGCTGACAGTCCGGTTATGTTCCGATCCGAAGTTGTCGAATTTTCAAAAAAGCATAAGATCGATCCACGTTTTGTGCTCGCAATAATGAAGCAAGAGAGCTCATTTCGCCCAGCCGTAAAATCACCATCCGCCGCCCGGGGCTTGCTCCAGCTTGTTTTTGACACGGCGCTCAAATATAACAAAAAAGCCGGTTTCCCCTCGCTACAACCCGACGATCTCTATGTACCGCGGACAAATATCGCGATCGGTACCGAGTATATCGCCGATCTCAAAGACGAATTTGGCGGTCTTTACGAAGCGATCGCGGCGAGCTATAACGGCGGCGAGGACAATGCGGCCCGCTGGCTCGACCGTTCAAAACCAAAGGAACCGGCGATTTTCGCATCCGAGGTTGGATTTGCCGAGACCAAGCATTATGTTTTTAAGGTGATGACAAATTTTAGAATCTATCGAGCGATCTATGACGAGAATTTAGTGAAACTTTAGTCAAAAACGCCTCGCACCTATCCAGCTTGCGGGGGCAAACAATCTAAATCTTTCCATTAGTAGTGGGTTTCTAATTACCGCCTCGCAGTAGTTGGAATATAAGTGAGGTACCAGCGACACTAAGCGAAAAAACCACATAGTCGGTGTCATCTACTGTTCGAAAATAAACCCGGCCTGTTATTGATTTTGAGGGCCAAACAGATTTAGCCGTAAGAGCTGTCTTTCGTATTTCACGTTGTTCTTTTTTAAAAAGTTCGTTGCGGGCATTTACCTGACGCTGCTCCGCGATCTGAGCTTCCGTATCTGGCACAATTACCGTAGTTTTATAACGGGTGCCGTCTTCGCCGCGTAAAATTTTTGTTTGCCCGGTCATTTGCAGATCACCCATAAGATCGCCGAGCGAATTTTTAAGATTCATTTCCGACGATATTGATCTAACGATGTCGCGACTCGGGACCGATGTCTCAGCAAGCTTTGGTGCCAGGCCAGAATCAAAATCTTCTTTTGATTTGAAATGGGCCGCTCCCCATAGGTCGCTGTCAAATTGAATAGCTTTGCCTGAATTGTTTCGAATACCGGCTGCGACAATATAAAATTTACCGTCGTCTAAAATAGCCACCGATAGACTAATCCCATTAAAACTGACCACACTAACCGGGCCGCGGTCGGTAGGAATACTTTTGCAGGTAAATTTGTCGCTGGCTTTTATATCCGGGCTTCGCCGTCCGCAGGATCGGTCGCCGCTCCAAAATACCGTTCGGGACATATCTTGAGCTGCGACGGCCAAAGTCGCAAAAAAAAGGCTCAATGAAAATACAGAGATTCTCATACCAATGCCAATAGGAAACTGAATTGATACCGGGCGATCGATAACTACTGTTCTATAACGAATCCATCGCCGAGTCAATACACTGGTGTAAAAGAAGATACCTTCCCGGTGGAGAATAAGAGGAAAAATAGGGTCAATGGCACGTTATTCTTCCCAGTCGCCCTGCCCTTCTCGTTCAACGTGGTAATTAGCTTCTTCGAGATGTTTTTGAACGTCTCGAGCGTGATCGTTATCACGTACCTCTAGCAGCATTTCGATACCCACACGACCTAGAGGAGCGAGCCACATAGCTCGACGGTGAAAGACCTCAATGACGTTTGCCCCCGATTCCGCGACTTTATTTAAAAGCGTCGCCAGCATGCCGGGCCGGTCCAACACAAGCAGTTTGAGCATGATATAGCGGCCCTGACGAACTAGAACCTGTTCCAGGACACGTGCCAGAAGATTTGCATCAATATTACCGCCGCAAAGGATCGCACAAACTGTGTCGTCCGGTTTTACATCGATCTTTTTCGCCAAAAGAGCTGCCAGGCCTGCGGCACCCGCTCCCTCGACGACTAGCCGATTATTTTGGACGCAGAAAAATATCGCGCGGGCGATCTCTTCTTCGCTGACTTCAACCACGTGGTCAACGAGTTCCGTGATGATCGGCAGCGTGACCGCACCCGGATTTTTTACCGCAATGCCGTCAGCTATCGTCTGTCCCGGCTCAGCCAATACCGGCCGGCCGGCTTTAAGCGACGGATTTACCCACGAAACATTCTCAGCCTGGACTCCAATAATGCGGGCATTTGGTTTCAAAGCCTTGACCGCAGTCGCGATTCCCGAGATCAAACCTCCGCCGCCGATCGGGACCACAACGGTGGAAAGATCGGGAAGAGAGTCAACCATTTCAAGTCCGATGGTTCCCTGCCCGGCGATTACTTGCTCGTCGTCAAAAGCGTGAACATAGGTGTAACCGTGTTTGGCCTGGAGCTCTCGTGAATGGGCTACCGCTTCGTCAAAGGTGGATCCGTGAAGTACCACTTCGCCGCCAAACCCTTTCGTAGCCATGATCTTGGTCAACGGAGCGGTTACCGGCAAAACGATCGTCGAACGGATATTTGTCAGCGTTGCGGCCAGAGCCACGCCCTGAGCGTGATTGCCCGCCGATGCCGCTATGACGCCGCGTTTTTTCTCTTCGTCGGTGAGCCGAAATATCTTGTTATATGCTCCCCTGATCTTGAATGAACCGCTCTTTTGCAGGCTTTCTGCCTTCAGATGTGCGGACGCGCCGATCTCGCGTGACAAACGAGCGTCGCTGATCATTGGCGTCGGCGCTATTATGTCTTTTAACACCGTTCGTGCGCTTTCAATATCTGAAAGTTTAATTGTCATAACTTTCCGAGATTATAAGGCATCATTGACGGCAAAGGCGAGTGCGTACCGGAATTTGCCGCCGTGGTAACAGGGTTTACCTATCGCAATTCCGCCTGAAATGGGATATATTGACTATTAATATAAAGGAGAAATTTTATGCCTGAACTTTTTGGTGCCGGTGCCATTTTTTTACTCTTTCTGGCTGTCGCGTTATTTACGGTGGCGTGGAAAACAATAAAGATCGTTCCGCAATCCAGCGTGCTACTGATCGAACGGCTGGGTCGATTTCATCGGGTAGCGGCCAGCGGATTGAATATAATAATCCCGTTTTTCGAGGCTCCGCGCGCCGTATATTGGACAAATACCCGGCCCGGAACGACATTTCTCGATCTTCGGGAACAGTATATTGATCTGCCGCCACAGCCCGTCATCACACGTGATAACGTGACTATCAACGTCGATTCGGTCGTCTATTGGATGATCACTGACCCGGGGAAATCGGTCTATGAAGTTAATGACCTGGTGGGCGGTCTGGTGCAGCTGACAATCACCGGCATGAGATCGGTCATGGGCGAGATGGATCTCGATCACACTCTTTCTAACCGCGATCAGATAAACTCCAAACTCCGGTTGATCCTGGACGAAGCCACTGATAAGTGGGGCGTCAAGGTGACGCGTGTCGATGTCAAAAACATTAACCCTCCCGAAGACGTGCGAATTACGATGGAAAAACAGATGACCGCCGAACGAAACCGTCGTGCGTTGATTCTACAGGCCGAGGGCGATAAACAGGCCGCTATCACCCGTGCCGAAGGTGAAAAGCAGGCCGCTGTTACACGATCGGAGGGTAACAAGCAATCTGCGATTCTCGATGCAGAAGGTGCCGCACAGGCCCGTCTGACATCTGCCACTGCAGAAGCGGCAGCCATTGCTCAGATCGCTGGAGCTATTGGTGACCGCAAGCAGACGGCCCAGTATCTGATCACATCCCGATACGTCGATTCGTTGCGCGAAATGGCTCGCACCCAAAATTCAAAAGTGATCTTTATGCCGATGGAAACCTCGGGAGTTTTGTCGAGTGTCGGTGCGTTTAAGGAGGTATTTGCCGCAACGGGCGAAAAGGACGAAGAACCGCCTCGACCGCCGCGAGGGCCCCGTGAACTCGAGCGATAGCGTTATCGATAAATTCTTAAAACTTTCGGAGTAACGGGCCTCAACGCCTGAGATCCACGAATCCCGCAACGGGCGTCATTCGTGGATATTTTCTTTAGTATGACTGCCTTAAAGATAGTTTTTTCATTACTTATACTGGCTATCGTCGCGATATCGGCGTTCTCCTATTGGATGTTTAGCTCGTTGAACTCAGCCAAGTCCCACGACAAGGCCGAACAATTCATACGAATTGAAAAAGGGACGGCGCCGAGGGAGATTCTCAAACAACTAACCGCTGAAGGCGTTTTGGCATCCGAGACGGCTCCTTTGATCTATATCAGAACGATCGGAGATGCCAGCAAACTCCAGGCGGGCGATTATCAGTTCGCTTCACCGATAACGCCGTTACAAGTTCTGACAGTGCTCGAAAAAGGCGAAGCACTGACCACCAAATTGACGATACCCGAGGGATTCACCAGGTTCGACATCGCAAAGCGTATCGCAGATAAATTTCCCCAATCGCCCCCATTAGATGACCAGGCGATACTGGCATTGATGGATGACGTGACGTTGATAAAAGATATTGCTCCGACGGCCAAAAACCTCGAAGGATATATGTACCCGACCACGTACAACTTCCCGCCGAAAACGCCTGCAAAAGATATTATCAATGCAATGGTCGGGCAATTTCGAAAAATATGGAAACCGGAATGGGGAGCCACCGCACAATCTCTGGGTCGGACGCCGCATGAGATAGTGACCATAGCCTCACTGATCGAAACCGAAACTGGTATCGAAGCCGAACGTCCGATAGTCGCCGGTCTGATCAACAACCGTCTCGCCAAAAACATACCGCTCGGCATCGATCAGACTAACGTCTATATCGCAAAAATGATGGGCCGATGGGACGGGACGATCCACAAGAGCGATCTCGAGGTCGATTCGCCATACAACACGCGCATCAAGAGCGGCATACCGCCTGGGCCCATCTCGTCAGTTACCGAGAGTTCGATCAAAGCTGCCCTTAATCCTCAGCCGAACAATTACATCTTTTACGTTAGAAATGTCGATCTAAATGACGGATCGCATTGGTTTTACGCATCGGCAGCTGAGTTTGAGAAGGGCAAGGCTAAGTATCAGCAATGGCTGGAGAAGGAACGACGGGAAAAACGATCATCGGAGCAAAATTCGAATCAGTAATTCGAGAAAAAGAAGCGGCCTAAGATCCTGAAATGCAATGATCAAACTCCTCGCCCTCGATCTCGACGGCACAACATTAAATTCCGCAGGACATATTCCTGACGCCAATCGTTCCGCAATCCGTGCGGCCGAAGAGGCGGGTGTGCTTGTGACGATCGCGACCGGACGGCGTTTTCGCGACGCCCGGCCGGTTGGGATCGAATTGGAGCTCAATGCCCCCTTGATAACTCATAACGGGGCGTTGCTAAAGTACGCGGAAAGCGAAGAGACTGTCGCCTGTGATCTACTTTCGATCGAAACCAGCCGCGAGATCGTCCGTGTTGGTAAGTCGTTTGGCGGTGACGCACTTGTAAGCACCGATCCCTACGGCAATGGTGCTCTTTTGTATGACCGGATCTCGGACGACAACATTCCTCTCAAGAAATATCTCCGCTGGTCTGAGGATCTGCATGGCGGAGCTCCGGGACGGGACGGTGTCGAACATGTGCCAAGCCTGGAGGACGCACTTGACGGCCACGATGTCGTCCATATTTCCTTTTCGGGAGGCTGTTCGTCGATGCTCGATCTTGAAGCGATACTCCGCGAAGAACTCGCCAATAGTGTGACATTGCTTGCGACGATATATCCGCATCTGGATTTTACGCTGCTCGACATTCTGCCGCCAAACGCGTCAAAGGGTCATGGCGTTGCGAGGCTCGCCGAAATAAACAGTATCGGGCCCGAAGATGTAATGGCGGTCGGCGATAATTTTAACGACATCGAAATGCTCGAATTTGCCGGCACGCCGGTTGTAATGGGAAATGCAGATACCCGGCTATTGGAACGCCCTGAGTTTTATTCAACGCTTTCCAACGATGAGGACGGCCTGGCCGTCGCCATCAACCGATTTATCTTGAAAGGATAATATCTGTCGATTAAGGGCACTTCCATAAATTGCCACTAGCTTTAGCTAGTGGATTAAATGGAAACTAACGAGAGGCTTTAGCCGAACCGGGAAAAATTAAAATGAATTCCTTACAGCTTTAGCTAAAGCATTAAGGATAATGAACTTATTTCTTTAAT
>JBGTCS010000524.1:0-10036 GCA_041748715.1 Pyrinomonadaceae bacterium
GTGTTCGCCAATATCATAAACAGTGAGTATATTCGGGTGATTCAAGGCGGATGTAGCTTTGGATTCCTGCTCGAACCGCCGCAGGCGATCTTCATCGCTCGAAAATTCCGCCGGAAGCACCTTGATCGCCACCCTGCGGTCAAGCCTTGTGTCTTCGGCAAGATACACCTCGCCCATGCCGCCGGCGCCGATCTTTGACACGATCAGATAATGTGAAATCTTTGTGTTGGATGCGAATTCCTTGTCCATTCTTGCCCTACTTTCTTAACGCAGCCGCTCTACCGATGGAAATATAACCAATAGCGCGAAACCGCGTCCAACCTATTGATCAAGCTTCAGCAATGCTTGAAGCAAAACATTTGCGCCATTCGTTATATCGTCCGCTTGGGAAAATTCAAAAGGACTGTGGCTGATACCGTCGCGGCTTGGCACAAAAATCATCCCAATCGGACATAAAACGGCAATCTCCTGAGCATCGTGACCCGCACCGCTCGGCATCAGTTTGGTAGTCAAACCCAATTGTTTCGCCGCCTCGTCAATTACGCTGCGAAAGCGCTGGTCAGTCGGCGCGGCCTTTGAGGAGCTGATTTTCTTGAAATCAAATTTTGTGCCGGTCGCAGCTTCGATCTGGCGGACTTCCGTCTGAATCTTCTCAAAAATCATTTGCACCTTTGCCTCATCCAGATCGCGCAGCCCCAGACTGGTCGTGACCTTGCCGGGTACGACATTATAAGCACCGGGGAAGGCTTGAATCTTGCCAACGGTGCCGACCTGCCGACCGGATATCGAAGTGACGATTCGATTGACCGCATCAATGTATTTTGCCGCAGCAAGCAAAGCATCGTGTCGCTGATTCATCGGTGTTGTGCCGGCGTGATTGGCAAAACCCTCGACCGTCACATCCCACCAATTGACGCTTACGATCCCTTCAACTACGCCAATATCAATCTTCTCTTGATGGAGAATGCCGCCCTGTTCTATATGCAATTCAAGATAGCCCGCCAAATCTCCTTTTTTGCGGACTGCTCCGGCGAGATCATCCGGGTTGCCGCCGATGAATTTGATGCCTTCGCGCACTGTCTTTTTGCTATTGGTGACTATGCTCAAATCCTTCTCCGTCAGCCCTTTCGAGATGGCTGCGCTGCCGATGGTTCCGCCCTCTTCATTTTGAAATAGGACAACCTCCAGCGAATGTCGCAGCCGCACGTTGTTTTCCGCCAATGTTTGCGCAGCCTCGATAGCGCCCATCGAACCGACCTGCCCGTCGTAGCTGCCGCCCGAAGGCACGGAATCAATATGCGAGCCGATCATCAGCGGTTTGAGTGTCGCGTCGCTTCCCGTCCGGCGTCCGACGATGTTTCCGGCGGCGTCAATGGAAACTTCCAGCTTCGCTTCGCGCATCAAGTTCATCGCGTAACTACGGGCTTGCAAATCCGTTTCGGAGTAAGCGACCCGATTGGTGCCGCCCTCCGGGGTTTTGCCAAACTGTGCCAATTCAGTCAAATGAGTATTGAGACGTCGCCCATTGACTCGCAGTTTTTGGGGTAACTTTTGGGCTGACACGCCAATCGCCGGAATCGCCGCTAACAGCGACAAACTAAATTCTCTACGGTTCATTCATCCTCCTACTTTTAATTTCGCCTCCGGCTGCGATTGCGAAAAACGCAATTTCCGTCAGATCAGGATCGATATCTTGTCCCATGAGTAAACGATAATAGCCGACAAAAAAACGCCCTCAAGAAACTATCTTCATTCCGGCAGATTCATCCGTTTCAGCAAATCCTTGTATCGCGGGTCGAGACGTAAAGGCACCAGAAAAGGGTCTTCCTTCATTTGAGAAAACATCCAATCCCTGTTTTCAGCCGATTTTTCAAGCTCTGCGAATGCTTTGTCTTTGTCGCCTAACGCAACATAGATAGTCGCTAAATCATAAGGTTGGATATACTCCGTCTTGGCTAATTCCCGGAATTTGGCGATCATTCTTTCCGCGTCACTCCGGCGGCCTAGTTTTGCGTAGGCGTACCCGGCGATTTTAAGGCTGAACTGGTTGTTGGGATTCTTGGAAAGCGTTTTTTCGGAAAGATCGATCACCTCTTCGTACATTTCGTTTCGAGCGAGAGCCTGGCCGAGTACATGTATGCCCAAAATAAAATTGGGTTCGAGTTCGATGGTTTTTCGGGCTTGCTCCAACGCTTTATCAGTCTGTCCGCTAAAATGATATTCCTGCGAGAGAAGTGCCAACATAACAAGATCCAAAGGCTCTAATTCGAGCGCCCGCTGCATCTCCCTTATCGATTCCTCGTGTCGTCCCATCGGGCTTAAGAACTGCCCGTACCGGAAATGTGCCTCCGCATTATTCGGATCGAGTTCGATGCCGCGCTTGAATTCGCGTTCGGATTCAGGCCAGTTCCAATCGTAAACCGCTAGAGTGTTCGCCAGTGCCGTGTGTGCCTCCGAAAGTGTCGGGTCTATCTCCAGCGCTCGATTTGCCGCCGCCTTAGCTTTTGGAAATGCCTCGTGCGGCGAAAGATACGGATAGGCAGGCATTTGATTATAAACCTCGGCGATTCGGGCGTATGCCAGAGCAAAATTGGGGTCAAGATTGACGGCCTGTTGAAAATATTCGATAGCTTTCAGCACGTCATCTTTGTTTCGCTTACTGAAATGAAAACGACCTTTCAGATATAGCTGATATGCTTCATTGCTATTGGTGTAAGGCTTCGTTAATCCCTTTTCATTGCCCGATAATTTCAACTTCAAATTTTGCGAAATCTCGGTTGCCATCTGTCTTTGCGTCGCCAGAAGTTCAGACAAGTTTCGCTCGTATTTTTCTCCCCAAATAAGCATGTTGGTTCTCGCGTCAACAAGTTCTACGCTAATCGTGAGGCTTTCGCCACGCTGTGTAATGCGTCCCGTCAGCACCGAATCAACTCCGAGTTCTTTGGCGATTACTTCCGGATCGGTTTCTTTGCCTTTGTAACGAAAAACCGAACTCGTCGGGCTAACTTTCAGGTCGGGAAGTTGCGACAAACGATAGATCAGCGATTCCGCCAAACCATCAGAGAGATATTCCGAATCGGCATTTCCGCTGCGATTCTCAAACGGCAAGACCGCGATTGAATTGATCGCGCCGCCGCCCGGAGCATCAACATATCGATATGCAAAAAAACCGCCGACAAGCACTGTGACCACAACCATCGCAGCAATCAGCGGCTTTGCCGCCCTATTTGCGGAAAAGCTTTGCTTCTCCGATAGTTCGCCCACAGATTCCCGAGGCTCCGCCTCCGCTCCGCCGCGCAAAACGGCAGTCTGCTCGGTAGTATGAATCTGCGCGCGGGTCGGAGCCTCACCTACGGCATCCGTCGAGTGGAATATCGCCGTCGCCGGTTCGTCATCAGAGGGCAGGAACCCAGTCGCTACCGCTACCGCTCCCGATTCTGACCTCGGCCCTTCGAGGAGCGCATTCCCGTCATCGAGACAATACAGCAGCGTCTCGTCGTAATAATCGCGTCTACATTCAGGGCATCGTTTCATAAAATTCTATTCAGGAACCCCGACTTTCTTGACCAATTCCTTAAATCGCGGGTCGTCTCGCAGAAACTTAAATGGCGGGTCAACTTTGAGTTCGGCAATCTGCGGTTCGCGTTGCTCATACGCTTTGTTTAGGTATTCAAAAGTCTTATCTTTGTCTTGGAGTCGGGCATAGTTCATTGCAATTGCAAAACACGGCAGATAAGCGTTTTTATCTTTCTCCAAGTCTGTTCTCTGACGATCTAGTTGCTCGTCTAATCGTTTTTGCACAAAACCCTTATGACCGCCTTTTTCGAAATCAAGTTGGAAGTCCTTAATGCGTTCCGGTCGCCTATTTTGGGCAAGGAATTGCTCAAAAGCTTCCGAATACATCCCATTGGCTTCGTAAAGAAGTCCGAGGTTGATGCGAGCCATTACCGAATCAGGAAATAACTCAATGGTTTTCTTAAATTGAGCAACTGCTTCGTCTCGCTTCCCGTTAAGATTAAGCACTCTACCCTTTTGGCTATTTATGACCATTGCTAAGGGGTCGAGTTCCAACGCTTTATTTATCTCCAAAAGTGCTTGGTCGAAATTTCCCTGATATGAATAGACCTCCGACAACCATTGATAGGCAGATGGATATTTGGGATCGAGTTCGATGGCTCGCTTTAGCTCTCTCTCGGCTCCCTTAAAATCGTAATCATAGTTCAGTAAAACCTGACCAAGCGAGGCGTGGGCTTCTGCGAGATTCGGTTCAATTTCGAGGGCTTTTTGTGCCGACTGTTTTGCCAGCGGCATATATTCACTTGGTCTGAAATTGCCGTAATAAGGCATCAAAGCCAATGTGTCGGCGAGTCCCGTGTGGGCGAGAGCGTAGCTTGGGTCATTAGCGATCGCCTGCTGGAAATACTCTCTGGCTTTTTTAAAGTCCTCGGTGTTTCGTTTGTTCCAATGAAAACGCCCTTTTAGGTAAAGCTGCTGTGCTTCGGAACTGGTCGTGTTGGTCTTGCTCACTCGCTCCTGTTCGGTCGCCGTTAATCTCGAACGAAGTTTATCCGAAACATTTTTAGCGATCTCGCTCTGCAAAGAAACGAGGTCCGATTGTTTGCGATTGTATTGTTGGCTCCATATCACATCCTGAGTCTCGGTGTTGACCAATTCGAGACTCAATTTCAAATCGTCACCGCGTTGGGAAACTCTGCCAAATAAAACGGCTTGCACCTTCAATTCTTCACCAATTTTCTTCGGCGAAATCTCTTTGCCTTTGTAATAAAAAACCGTGCTTCTTGCCTTTACTGACAAGTTAGGAATGTTCGACAAACTGCTGATCAAAGTTTCAGTCATTCCGTCGCTCAAATATTCAACATCAGCATTCCCGCTTTCATTAACAAACGGCATCACGGCGATCGAATTGATCTGCGTCGAACCAAACGGCCCCACATTTCGATAGCCGAAATACCCGCCAACTGCGATCAGTACCGCTAGCAATGGTGCTGCGATAAGGCGTTTATCAAATCCGCGAGTCTCGGAAACCGGCTCGCCAGTTCCGGTTGGCAAAACCGCAGTCTGGTCGGTCATGTGTATCTGCGCGCGGGTCGCTGCTTCACCGGGAGGAACGGTCTCATGGAGTATCGCCGTCGCCGGCTCATCCATCGACGCCGGGCCAAAGAGTAACTCGGCTCCATCATCGAGACAGAAGCTCATCGAATCGTCGTTGTAATTTCTACCGCATACAGGGCATCGTTTCATAACTTTTATTCAGGCAAATTCATCCGTTTCAGCATCGCTTTGAATCGTGGTTCCGACCTGAGATCGTCGAGCTCGGGGGCAACGGCATACGTATTTGCAGTTTCCGAACGCATAGTCATATGCTTTTCGAGCAAGTCCAACGCTTCCGCTTTATTTCCAAGACCGACATTTATGATGGCCAACGGATAGTGCTGAACATACCCGCGCTCCGCTTTCTTTTTTAGGTTGTCGAGCACCTTGATTGCCTCATCCCTTTTACCGGATTTAGCCAGCCACAAACCATAAAATCCCCTGGCAAAACCTTGATCGCAACATCGCGACCGATCTTTGTATCCTGCGCGCGATAAACAACACCCATACCGCCCTCGCCAATTTTCGAGTCAATGCGATAATGATTTAGTAAACCCCCAATCCTTAGACCTTTAGGCATATTGTGTAAGTTAGTATTGGAAACTAAAAGTTACCACAGGAACTGATATTTTGATAAGAAATTGGGATGACTTTCTTTATCAAAGATGCCCTCAAATCTCGCGAAATCCTAAACGGCGAAGCCGATCTTGAAAGCGCTAGTAAACATACCGTTAATTTTTGGATCGGCGGCGACACTTTTAGGCGGGCAGTTACAAACTTAATCCGGCGCAGAAAATGACAATCAAAAAGACGATATGATCGCCGTGAGAGCTAAAATTGAATATTGCGATTCGAACACGAAGGGCGATATCAGCGATCTCTATCTGATCGCCGATATTTCCCGTGTTCCTGCGACCGTTATCGACGCCGAACGCATGGCTTCCGCCTTTTTAGCGTTATCGGTCAATAAAATAACTGACTTCACATTCAGGTCGGCCAGGATCTCCGCGGCGGGTCGAAAGTCGCGGGCGTCGGCCGCAAAACCTGCCTTTGTGTACGCTTCGCTTTGACTCGATCCGGCATTTTTGAATGGAATGCTTTTTATCAAGGCAAGGTGTCCGTTGCCCTTGCCTTCCTGATCGAGCCAGATGACCACTCCTTTCCCCTCTTGCTGGATCGCCGCCTGCGACATTTCCATCTGTTCCCGACAATCGCACTCAACGCTGTTAAAAATATGCGCCGAAATGCAGCTCGAATGGATACGGCAAAGAACGTTTTCAGCGTGTCCCACTTCACCCATAACAATGGCGATAGACTCTGATCGGCCGTCGTAATAAAGGATCTCGTCAAAGATGCCAAACCTGGTAGCGAGATCCCTTTCGCCAATTCGAATATTCATTTGATCCTTCCTTTAACCTATTCCGACGCCGCACTTTGCCCCCGGATCAATCGAAAGATCGGATAACTCAAAAACAACCCAACTATCGCATACAAGCTTGGATACGGGTTGCTGACTATATATCCGATAAATAATGCGATCGCGAGCAGCAGCATCAGAGCCGGAGCAAACGGATAACCCCAAGCCTTAAAGGGTCTTGGGAGATCGGGCTCGCGTCGCCGAAGTACAAAAAGGGAGCCGACAAGCAAAATTGTGATCGTCACGGCAAAAAATTGCGAGATCGCGAGCAATGTTTCAAATGTACCAATTGATGAAAAGAGAATTACGGCCAAAACCGTAAAAAACAAACCAAAAACCGGGGTACCTCCTTTGTTAACGACGGCGGCCTTAGAGGTAAACGCGCCTTCCCGCCCGAGGGCAAGCATAATCCGGGGATTCATCATGAGCAGTGCATTGATGATTCCCATCAACGAAACCAGTGCAAGGATCGTAATAATCTTCCCACTCGTTGGGCCAAATAGCAGGCTCATAGCGTCCGCACCCGCGAATTTTGAACCCGCCAACTCGGAGATAGGTAGGACATAGAACAATGCCATGTTTACCAACAAGTAAATTACGATGATCAATAATATCCCGCCAAATAGTGATCGTGGCAGATTGCGGCCCGGATCAGTGTCTTCTTCGGCAAAATAGATCGGTGAGTGCCATCCGTCGTACGTGCCCAACACAAGTTGAAACGCCAAAATAAACGCCACGAACGAAAACGTCCCGGTCGGGATGGCGTCGGCTACAGTTTTTACCGATCCGGCCATGTCGGTCTGGCCGCCATATATAAAGCAGGCAGCAACGAACGCGAGCAGCGCAACGGCTTTAATTACACTGGTCACTTTCTGAGTGGCACTTCCGGCCCTCAGGCCCACCCAATTCAATATCGCCAGAATGATCAATATCGAAACGGAAAAGATGATCCGGCCGCCCTCAAAATTTGGGGTC
The DNA here is from genome assembly GCA_041748715.1 of Pyrinomonadaceae bacterium. GTDB lineage: Bacteria > Acidobacteriota > Blastocatellia > Pyrinomonadales > Pyrinomonadaceae > OLB17. The sequence continues at coordinate 7,505 of JBGTCS010000524.1, forward strand.
AAAAGCCCGGCTGAATATTCACCAAAGACAACTGCGATAAATGAAAGCCCCAGTGTGTTATATAACCAGTCGCTCCATCCGACCACGAAGCCGCCATAAGCACCATAAGCCCGGCGTGCGTATATAAAAAATCCGCCGGCTTTTGGAACCATGGTGGCCAGTTCGGCAAGATAATTTGCTCCGAGAAGGCAGTACGCTCCGCCAATCGTCCATGCCAATAAAATCAACCAAACCGAGCCTAATTGTTCAGCAATTGAACCAGGGGTGCGTAGTATACCCACGCCGATCGTACCGCCAACAGCAACAGCCAAACCAAATGTCACACCTAAAATCCGCAGCAATTTGCTTGGCTCCGCTGACTGGACGTCATGCGTTGTCGGGACTATTTTCATTAAAAATTCTCCTTTTTTAACATATTTAAAATGAGTCGTGCTGGGGACGGAACTCCGTGTAAAGAATTTCGGTAAATGTCCGAAACTGGTCTTTAGATCCCTCTCGGCAAGTCTCTTATCATCGAACCCGGTCTTCGTTATTGAAGATTTTCTTTTAATCTTTTGACCGTAATGATAATACGTTTTGTATTTATTACTAAACCGAAAAACGATAATCAATCGGTAATCAAATCAGGCCATTGTTTGCATGTAAGTCTTTATTTATGTTCGCTTTCGCGGTCGGCTTATTATAGTCACACCACCCAGGATCGCGTTATCCCGATCAATGTCCAACGATAATTAAAAGAGATTATTATCAGGATCGCGTTTGTGACTCGTTTCACGTCCGAAATAGTTTGCTTGCCGGGAACTGTTACGCCTGAAGTTTCATCTCAAAATGCCGCTCAGAATTTTATCGTTATCAATAAAGCCGGTCTTGAAATCAATGCGTCATGCGTTTCACCGAACCTTTTGTTCGCCACTTTTTTTTGTGGAAAAGACCTGCATTCCGGACAAAACTACCCCTTAGAAAGACTTTGATCTAGGTCGCTAGTGGTTTCGTTAGTTTTCGTAACCTCTGTCGTTGCAAGAACTTATACTTCTACCGAATAAGTAGGTAAAACCATGGGTTTATGCTAATCTTCCGTAGTTCCCAAAATTAAATTAATGCTTTCCCGAAACCGATTTTAATTTCTCATCGGAGGTGCGGGATTTCAACCAACATTTAGGTGGAAAATATTTTGGAGAAACATTTAACTTTATGAAAAGACTTGATGGAAAAGTAGCAATCATTACTGGAGCAACTGGTGGTATCGGAGAGGCAACAGCCAAACGATTTCTCGACGAGGGCGCTAGCGTAATGCTAGTGGGCCGTTCGGCGGAAAAACTGAAAGAAACCCGTCAGAGATTTGGAGAAACCAAAAATTTGACCGACTTTATTGCAGATGCAATTGACGAATCGGCAACCAAAGATGCGGTAGCAGCAACGATTAAGGCGTTTGGTGGAGTCGACATCTTGATCGCAAACGCCGGCACGGAAGGGCGGAATGCCCTGATCGAAGATCAAACCCTTGCGGATTTTGAAGAAGTGCTCCGAACCAATGTTATAGGGGTCTGGCTTTCGATGAAGTATTGTGTGGAACCGATGAAGAAACGCGGTGGCGGCTCGATCATCGCACTTTCGTCGATCGCCGGAATGATCGGCTCGCCAACCCTATCTCCTTACATTGCCAGTAAACATGCCGTTTATGGTTTGGTAAAAACCGCCGCTCTCGAATTAGGACCTTTTAATGTCAGGGTTAACGCTATCGGACCCGGCCCGATAGATAATCGGATGATACGTTCAATCGAAACGCAATTATCACCCGACGATCCCGATGGGATGCGTGAAATGTTTTCACAATTGATAGCGTTGAAACGGTACGGGACAAATGAAGAAGTTGCCAACCTCGCTTTGTTTCTGGCAAGTGACGAATCGTCTTATTGCTCAGGCTCGATACATATGATCGACGGTGGCTTTACCGCTGCATAAGGCCAGGTCTTTACGAAAAAGAACCTCCGTCGAACTTTACCTAACTATTTCCCAAGGCCAATTCTCTTTAACAGATCAACAAAACGTGGATCGGCCCGGAGCCCGTCATATTCGTAACCTGTTCCAACGTATCGGAGTAAAAGATCGCGTTCGATATATGCCCGTTCAAGTAACGCCATTGCCTTGTCATTTTCGTCGAGCGCCGAGTAAACGGCCGCCAAAAGAGCAGGAGACACATATGTTTTTGCAGCTTCGATCTTTGCAAGAATGGCCCTGGCTTCAACTCGCTTTTCGGGTATTTTGGCATAGGTTGCTGCCAAATAGATGAGAGGCTGACTATATTTCTCTTCCCCTCCGAACAGGTCCGCCGCTTTCTTATAGTATCCGGCAGCCTCACGATAGAGACCTTTTCCGGCGAACGTGTATCCCAAAGCGATCGGTTGAATTTCCTTGTCCGGCTCTACCGCCTTTGCCTCCTGATATGTTTTTAGCGCGTCATCAAAACGTTTTGCTCCGGTGAGAATAGCCCCTTGCCATAATAGATTCCGACGGCGGTTTAGCGGATCCCGA